>JBBRHB010000610.1:0-3597 GCA_038223355.1 Chloroflexales bacterium | reverse complement strand
CACGGGGGTAAGGTCGTGTGATCGTAGCACGGAGCGCCCGAGAGAGGCCGTCGTCGTCACGACACGTCCCCGTCGCACCTCAGATGACGAGTGTCGTCCTCCGTCGTCCGCATGCGCCACATCGATATCGTTGGCGCGCGTGTCGATCCCATCCTGCCCTGGTAAACTGCTCATGCCCACACCGATCGCACTGCATGCTGTTCCCTCATCTCAAAAGTATCACGACGCAGTTGACTGGACATCAGCACATCCCAACGGACCCGGTCAGCAGCAGGGACGAAACGAGCAGTACCACCTGTCAACACGTTTCCCTTCATCCTGGTCTGATCAGGCCTCGTCACGCCAATTCTACCGGCGGTATGGGAACATCCCGGGCCGCGAGGTACGAGGCGATCTCGATGAGGTTCTGGTCGGGATCGCGGAAATACACCGAGATCATGGGACCACGAGCTCCCGCCCGGGAGACGGGTCCTTCGAGGATGGGGATGCCCGTGGTGTGCAAATGAGCGAGGAGTTCGGAGAGTGGGACAGGCGTAACAAAGCAGAGATCGGCGGAGCCGGGCGTGGGATGGTCCGCCTTCGGCTCAAACTCGTGCCCGGACACATGCAAATTGATTTTCTGCGTGCCAAAGACCAGAGCCCGGCGACCATGCTCAAACGTCACGATCTCCATTCCAAGGACCTGCTGATAGAAGGCACATGTCCGGTCAAGGTCATGGACGGTCAGCACCAGATGATCGAGGCTATCAATCAGCATTGCACGCACTCCTCTCGCATGACGAAAAACGAGCATCGATTGTACTCCACAGACGAAACAAGGAGCACAACATGTGATACAGCAATCAGAACCGTAGTAACGGAAGCGATGGACTGACGAAAATGGCAGGAGGTCTCGTCGTCCTGAGTCTGGGACTACCACTGGTTATTCTCGGCGTCCTCTTGCAGAGCTGGCGAAAGGACACCAGCAGCGCTCGTATCTCGTTAGGGGACTGGCTGTGGTTGGTGCGTTGATCCTGAAGCTTGAGCAGACTGCCGCCGCCCACCACTGGCACATGTTCACCCAGACCGTGAAGGTCCATGCCTGGCACCAGCTCTGGCCCAGCCTGTGGCCGCTCTGGGGCCGGGGCCTGCTCCTCACACCGGTCGACGCCGGCCTGCTCCACGCGTTCCTGCCCGTCTCGATTGAGGAGCGCAAGAAAGACCACGAGCAGTTGGAGCGGTTTGCACGCCGTTCCCGAGCAGCAGCCACATGCCACGACCATCGAGCCAGTAGTCACCCCTGGTCCCGCGCACACGCCTGCTCCGCCGGTGCCAAGCCAGTCGGTGGTCAAGCAACGTCGTGCCCGCCGGCCAGGTGGAGAGCGATTGCTAAGCCTTGACGACAGCGGTCGAATATGAGGAGCGGCTCCGGCTAGCACGCATGGAACGGAGACTGCGGGAAACACCGTCAGACAGGCGTGCAGGACAGACCGAGACGGGAGCGTTCCGAGCAGCCAGCACACCATTCGAGGGAGCGCCATGCTTTTTCAGTATTCCTACGAGCACGTCCTGGCCGGAACCAAGACACAGATGCGCCACCGCATGGGCAGACCCGTCCGCACCTATCAGGAAAACCTATGCCGTCCAGCCGGGGCGCGGGAAGCACGCGGTGGCACGGATCCGAGTGACGGCCGAAGGCTGTGCATCCCTGGACGAGTTTCACGCCCGGTGGTCAAGGAGGTATGGGACGGTCGCCCTTGACGAGCCATGGGACGCGTTGACCTTTAAAGTGGTCGCAGAACAGGGCTGAGCACGCACGGTCCATACCGCGCATGCCTACGCGTCGGCTGCTCCCTGGTAACGCTCATTGACGGTGCTCGACAACGGCCAGAGACCGCACCGGAGACAGGTGTCTGACCACGGCCACCTGATCATGCAGGAGAGCATCCGCATCGACGCTGCTCCTCGGGTCCAGTGGAGCGTTCGGAGCAACATATCGGGTGCCGGCCTGTCAGGCTTTGAACGCAGCTCATTCCGGCTGCTCACAGCGGTTGCCGATCACCTCCATGTAGGCCCCTGAAGGAGCGAGGCATAGTTCAACACAGCCTCGCTCGTTCCAGGCCGAGTACGCTGGCACATCACAGTCCAGCGCTAGAACCGCAAGCAATGCTGACCGGCGACCACTCCATAACGCCACCACCAGCGAAGAACCGGTGGGGAACACCTACTGTGCACCAGCCCGCAATCCAGATCTCGGGCGTACAATGAGCAAGCACGTGTGAAGAGGGGTAGGTCATGAAGGCAGTGAAGTTCCGGGCTTGGGATAGAGACCAGAGAGCATTCGTCGCTTTTTCGTTTGACGATCTGGCAAGCATGGCCAGCTTCTGGGGAACTCAGGGACGCCGGGAAACGGGCACCTTCACATTCGACCAGTACACAGGTCTGAACGACAAGCACGGTAAGGAGATCTATCATCAAGATATCCTGCGAGAAGACCTGCGTCGGTTGTACATTGCGGCCTGGTTTGACCATGGCTGGGCATTACAAGAAGTCGGCTCCCCGCATGGCGGCTATCGCCACTTCAAAGATGCGCAGTTCATGGAAGTTATTGGTACGACCCACGAGCAGCCCGAGGTGGTGCAGCGCTAGCGTGATTATGGCTCGTGAAGGTCACGTCCACAGTGTACGGAAACGCAGCACGCCCCCATAAGTGGAGCACGACTATGACCGATGAGAAGAGCGACGGGCCGATTGCCTCGGAGAATGGCTGGCTGGCACGGCCCGATGTGTCGGGTGCGGCCTATGATGCGCCGTATCAAGCCCGGGCTGAGGCCGGCGAAGATGTGCACGGTGAGGCCAAGGCCGTGCTGGCAATCCATCCACCACGACCGTTCCACGTCCTTGACGCTGGCTGCGGGACGGGCAGAATCGCGCTTGAGTTGGCGCGGCACGGCGTGGATATCGTTGGCGTTGACCTGGATGCCCGCATGCTTGACCGAGCACGCGAACAAGCGCCGGAGTTGGATTGGCGGCTCGACGACCTGGCAACGTGTGACCTCGGCTGCCGCTTCGATCTCATCCTGATGGCCGGCAATGTGATGCTCTTTGTGACCGCCGGCACCGAAGCCCAGGTTGTTCGGAATATGGCCCGTCATCTCGCACCGCAGGGGCTCCTGATGGCCGGCTTTCAACTTGGTCGAACAGCCTTTGACATCGCGCAGTACGATGCGGCTGCCGCAACTGCCGGGCTCGTGCTCCAGGAGCGCTGGGCCACCTGGCAAGCGGAGCCCTGGACGCCGACCAGCCCCTATGCTGTGTCGATCCATACATGGTCTCGCGGACCTACTCCAGACGCATAAGGCCTCCCGGCCAGACCATGCTCACGGTGGCGTCTTTCAGTCCATCCCGCGCACCTTCCCGTGCAACCTTGTACCGCCTCACCTTTGCTCCAGAAAGGCCTGAGGCGATTGGGATTTCCTCCACAGCCACAACGCGATCTGACGGTGAAATATGCTCCGTAATTGTTTCTTGGAGGAGGCGGTGCAGTGACAGATCAAGCTCGTTGTTCATTGCTTCCTTGATGGTATCCTCATCTTATACTTCAGCGCCAGGAATCTC
>JBBRHB010000609.1:0-3606 GCA_038223355.1 Chloroflexales bacterium | reverse complement strand
CTGCTGGTGCCGACGCTCGGCGTAGTGGGCGGGTCAATCTTGGAAAGCACAATTTTAGCTTTGGTGCAACGGCTGGGGGGCGCCGGCGTGAACTGGAGCGGCTACCTGTGGACAATTATGTTACCAGAAACGCTGCTGAATGTGCTGGTCGCTTTGCCACTCTATATGACATTACGGGGTCTTGACCGACGTGATCGCCGACGAGGTTGGGTAGCATGAATCGCCTTGTTGTTTTTAGGATCCTGATCCTCTTGTTCTTCGTTATTATGTCGACGCGCCTGTGGACACTGCAGATCAAGCAGAATGCTGTACTGACCGAGCAGGCGCAGCAATACACGACCCACACCATCTCATCGCGACCGTTGCGTGGCGAAATCCTGGCCAGTGACGGGCAAACACGTCTGGCCGAAAGTCTGCCGGCGTATACCATCGCGATCCGCCCCGATCAATTACCACGGACGAGCAAACCTTGGGAGCGGCAGCAGGTCTTCGCACGACTGACCGACATGTTGCACCTGCCTAGTGCCATGGTGCTGTCGCCGACTGAAGAGCTTCGCTACCGCGAGGAGCTGCGTACAGGGGTCGAAGCCATTGGTGGTATCTTGCCGCCGACCGTCTTTGCGACGCCCAACTTCACCGTGACCGTACCGATTTCCCAGGCACTGACCGCGCTTGATCTGACCCATCGCTTCAGTGATACCTTGACCTTCCTCTCACCCGTTGAAATGCGGCTCAAGTCGTTGGGTGGCGCGCCCTATGAAATGGTGCCCATGACGACCACGCGTTCGCTCGATCTGGCCTTAATGATCAAAGAAAACAGCACGTTCTTGCCTGGCGTATCGGTTGAGCGTGACTACCAGCGCGCCTATCCGCATAGTGGCGACGTGCAGTCGTTATCACATCTGCTTGGCTATATTGGCGAGATTGATGTGTGCGACGTCATGCGCCGAAATCCGCCTCGTTCATACGCCGGAGCATACGGGCCGGAGTGGCTCGCAAAATGTGGCATCACTCCCAGCGATCTGCCGGGAGATGATCAGTCGGTCCGCTATCTGTTGAGTGACCGGATTGGGCGGGCCGGGCTGGAGCGTACGTTTGAAGATGATCTGCGCGGCAAGCTGGGCACACAGCAGGTCGATGTCGATGTGAATGGACGACTTGTCGCCGAGCCCAAAGTGATTACACCGACAGTGCATGGCTCGAACCTCGTGTTGACAATCGATTATAACCTCCAGAAAAAAACCGAGGAGGTTATACGTAAGTGGATTGCCGAAGCCGAACGCCGCCGCCGCAATCCGCCGGCCAAGCAGGCGTTCCATCTCGACTATAACCCGATCGAGGCCGGGGTGGCCATCGTCATGAACGTTCACACCGGAGACATACTGGCCATGGTCAGTTGGCCGGCCTTCGACAACAACATCTTTAACGGTCGAGTCACGCAGGACGAGGTTGATCGTCTCTTCAATCCCAAACCGCCCCACCCTGCGCCAGCGATCAACCAAGCTATCGGGGCCGTCTTCCCGCCTGGCTCAACGTGGAAGCAGTTTTCGGGTTCGACCATCCTGCAGGGCGGTGCGATCACCGCCAACTCCACCGTGCGCGATAAAGGTGAGCTCTACGTCAAAAATCAATATTATGATGCTGACCCCCGCTATGACCAGCGCTTTCCCAACTCGATCGTCACTGATCGTGGCTGGATTAATATCCGCACCGCCTTGCAGTTCTCGGTCAACAACTTTTTCCAATCGGTCTTAGGTGGTACGAAGCATGTGCGGAACATGACACCGATTGAGCAGCGCGACGCTTTTGATGCGGATGGCGAGAAAGCGGCGGCGATGGCCAAGCAATATGGTTTCGGCCAGCCCACCGGGATCGACCTGCCCTACGAGCAGGACGGCACGGTACCCAGCAAATCCTGGAAGGCGAACCTACCGGAAGGCAATACCAACCGGACCGCACCATGGAGCACCGGTGACGTGTATAACATGGCGATCGGCCAGGGCTTTGTGCTTTCAACACCGCTCCAGCTTACGGCAGCCTCGGCGGCCGTGGCCAACGACGGCACGCTGTTAAAGCCGCAACTCGTTAAGCGCGTTGTGGACGACAACGGCAAGACTATTCGCGAGGTTCAGCCCGAAGTACGGAATCATGTGCCGGTCGACCACGCTAATCTCCAGACGCTGCGCGAAGGTATGCGCCTGGCGATCACCGATGGCTTCGACACCTGCGCACGCAAGGATATTTCGGGGTTAGATATCGCCGGTAAGACGGGGACGGCAGAATATACCGAGCCGATCGATCCGACGAAGCCCAACTTTGGCGACAACGCGCGCAAGCGCAGTCACGCCTGGTTCGCCGGATTTGCACCTTATGATAAGCCGGAGATCGAGGTTTTGACGCTGGTCGAAGGCGCGGGCGATATGAGCGACGGTTCGGCCACGATTACCGTGCCGGCGGTGACAGAGATCATGCAGAGCTACTTTCATGTAACACCGCCGCCGGCCTCGTTCGGCCCGGTCAAGCCCTACATGCTACCCTGCCACTAAGCGCAGTCCGGTGGCACGCAGCGTGGTAAAATACAGGTTAGAGTGCCGGCAATCGGTTGTACCGATGCATACAAGGAGGTTTGTATTAACGCTGCAACGTTGGCCCGCCGGGCCGTGGCCGTGGCTGAGGACAAGCAGGCAAATGAAATCATGATGCTTGACCTGCGGGGCTTGACCACGATCGCGGATTATTTTGTTTTATGTACGGCCCCAAGTGAACGGCAAATGCGGTCCGTGCTTAAAGCGCTGGATGAAGAGCTCGCCCAGCCGCCCGCCCAAAACCCGCGCATTGAAGGATCACCAGAGACGGGTTGGATCATTATGGATTTTGGCGAAGTGGTCGTCCATATATTTTCGCCCGATCAGCGCGAATTCTACCGGCTTGACCGGCTATGGAAGCAAGCCCAACCGGTCGTCGTTGTGCAATAAAGGATCAGCATGAACGCAAATCCGCGAGATCGGTATCTAGTCTTCGCGTTGGGCGCGGCTACGGGCAGTGCTATTGGCTTGGTCATCGGTGCTCTCGCGACCTTTTGGCTAGGCGACGAAGCAGCTGACGGTCTCAAGCGCGCCTTACGCCGCCTCTTCGGACGCGATGATCGGGTTAACTTCGAGTTGTTCTTGCAGTAACTTGATCTTGGAGCGGTAGTCCGAGTCCACAATTTATCCTCAAGCGCCAAGCACGGGTTGTACCTGCCTTGGCTTTTTTGTCTTGATCTGGTGGCGGTCAGCGGAGCCTACTACTTGTTAGGGGTAGCAGGCTCGCGCGACACTTGGTCCGAGAAGTGGCAAGCTGCCCAGTGGGCCGCCACTTTTTCCTCAAAAGGGGGCTCGACCTCTTTACAAATTTCTTTGGCGAGCCAGCAGCGTGGATGAAAGCGGCAACCCGCCGGTGGATTGATCGGCGACGGGACATCGCCTTGCAGGATAATGCGGTGCCGTTTGGCCCGCGGATTAGGAACGGGAATCGCAGACATGAGCGCGGCCGTATAGGGATGCAGCGGGTTCCGAAATAGCTCAAGCCGGTCGCTTAGTTCCACGATCTTGCCCAGATACATCA
>JBBRHB010000608.1:0-3609 GCA_038223355.1 Chloroflexales bacterium | reverse complement strand
GTTGTGTCCCTTGTCCCATGCTCCGGCATACTCCTTTAACAAGCATTCGTCTCCTTGCGGCATTGTAGATCAGCTGCGAAGTTGCTATGATCAGTACTTAACGCGACAATGCGCACCAAACGGAAGGAAATTAATCATGCCAAACGTCGGTGACAAACTACCCGATATCACGTTGTCGGATGATCAAGGCCATGCGATCAAACTTCACAATCTGCCGGGGCCGTATGTCCTCTATCTCTATCCCAAGGACGATACACCCGGCTGTACTAAAGAGGCCTGTGCCTTCCGGGACAACTATGGAGCATTTCAGGCGGCCGGTGTTCAGGTGTATGGCGTCAGCCCCGACTCGGTCACCAGCCACACAAAGTTTCGGGAGAAGTACCATTTGCCCTTTCCACTGCTCGCCGACACCGATCACCGCCTCACCGAGGCTCTCGGCATGTGGGGCGAAAAGAAGTTTATGGGCAAGTCCTTTACGGGCGTGCAACGCTCGACCTTCGTTATCGGTACCGGCGGCACGATCGACAAAATCTACCCCGACGTCAAGCCCGATGAGCACGCCACCGAGATTCTGAGCGATCTGGGCAAGGCAAAATAAAAAGTGGGTTGGCGGCCAGATGAGAGAAGCGCCCTGTTCGCCCCTTACGTCCGTTGGGCCGCCATTGTGGCGGCCCTGGTTCGTGTTATGGTCACGGTCTTCCTACTGCTCTACATAAGGCGCCGTCACTTGTGTGTCGTGCCTCGTGTCTCCAGTGACGGCGCGAGAACTGCAGTCCTCTCTGAGCGTTGCCTGAAATCTGCCAACTATCCGCCTGATTTCGTAGTTGCAAAATACGAAGAGGCATGATAAACTGCTGAAATTCCGCAGTCCTGGTTGATTGCCGTTTTTCCGGTTATCAGCGTACTATTTGCACGCGTTGCGCTGATCTAGTGCACATCCTGGTAGATGTGCGAGGAGAACCCCATGCAGTGGTTCAAGGGTGCTTTGGCCGTGGTCGCCGTTCTTGGGATGTTTTTAAGCGCTCGTCCTGCCGCAGTCGATGCTTACGCCTCTTGTAATTGTACCGCTTACGCTCACTCCCGCCGCCCCGATCTCCCGATGACGCTTGGCAATGCTCGTACCTGGGGTATTCGTGCGCGTGCGAATGGTTTTCCTGTCGACAGCAAGCCGCGCGTTGGCGATGTAATGGTCTTGCAGCCCGGCGTTCAGGGTGCGTCTTGGTACTATGGCCACGTCGCCTATGTTACGGCTGTCTACGGTAATCGCGTCTCCGTACGCCAAATGAATGGTGGCGAAGGCTGTTGGGTCTCGCGGACCGTGTTCCATACTGGCCGTGGTGTCCAATTCATCCATCGCAAGTGGTAGCAACGTCTCCTAGCTTCCGCTAAACATAGGCCATAGCTTTCATATCCGCTGCTCAGCCTCACAATAAGTCAAAGAGACAGTCCGCTCCACACTCTGGCGGACTGTCTCTTTGACTATTCTTCTCGTAGCGCAAGCGCCGGCGATGTACGGCTCATTCGGAATGCTGGATAGACGCCTGCGAGCAGCGCTGCTACCAGCGCCAGCACCATCGCCTGTCCAAATGTACTGGGCCGCACGACCAGATTAAGTGTCCAGCCAAACGAGCGCTTGTTAATAACATACACCAGCACACCGGCGACGGTCAATCCCACCGGCAAAGACAGGAGTCCTGCTGTCAAGCCCATTAATCCCGTTTGGCCCAATACGACCGCCCACACTTGTCGTGGGCTCAGTCCATTTGCGCGCAAGACCCCCAGTTCCTTGGCCCGTTCGAGTTGCAATGCCATCAAAGCACTCAAGATGCCCACAAACGCGATAAACGTCGCAAGTAGTTGTAGCACCGAGGTAATCGCAAACGTTCGATCAAAAATTGTGAGGGTTTCTTCGCGCAGCCCGCGATTCGAGCGAATCAAGAGGGATTGTGTATTGGCAACCCGTTGCTTAAGCGTTTCAACGAGCTGATCGACGTCTGTTCCGGCTGTTGCATACAACGCCATTGACGTAACGTTTGGATCCGTGTAGTAGCGCTGGAAGGTTGGTAGCGTTAATTCGACGGTGCCTTGCTCCGAGGCATAGTCATAGAATACGCCCACGACCGGTAGCCGCTGCTCGCCTTTGCTCGTGGTTAAGGTCACGCTCCCGTTTTGCAGCGGAATATTATGCTTATAGGCAAAGGGTTCGGAAACGAGTGCCCCGCCCGCCTGCCAGGCCTGCCAGATCGTGTGTGCGTCGCCTTTCACGAATTGGTAGCTGCCTTCGGCCCGCGGATCGAGCGCCAGACCAAGGACATGAACGTCGCCAGTTGGACTAGGTGACGTTACCGCCCGATAGGTGCTGATGCCGGCTACCCCGGGTGTTAGTCGCAATTGTTCGATAGCTGCCGGCTTCATTGCAATATCGATACGGCTGGCTGCGAGTCCGGGCGGCGAAACGTACACGTCGGCTTGCAGACTCATATTGAGCCAGGTTACCACTGTCTGGCGAAACGAGCCGACCATGATGCCGACGCCCACCGTAACCGAGACAGCGACCATCAGTGCTGCGATAGCCACCGACGTCCTCGACAGCGCTGCTACGACATCACGTGCGGCCATGCGCCCTAACAAGCCGAAGATGCGACCGAAGATCGGGCGTAGGAGTGCCATCAGAGCGACCGTAAGCGCGGGTGTGAGCAGCGCTCCGCCCACAACGAAGCCAAACAATGCCGCGAAGGCCACCACCAGTGAGCGCGTCGGCAGCAGCAGCAGGCCAATGCCAAGCGCGATGAGTAACAGGCCAATGCCAAGCACCACCGGTACCGCGTTGCGAATGCGTTCTTCGATACTCGAACGCCGCAGCACACTACGCGGTGGCGTTGTGGTCGCTTCCCACGCTGGCACGGCCGCCGTGATCAGCGTCGCGACGATACCGAGCAAGAGCCCTTTCGCCAACGTTACGGGCGATAGAAACAAACCGCGGACAGTTACAACGAAATACAAATCATTGATCGTTTGCGTCACGAGCCCGACCAGCCCACGTCCCAGCACAATGCCCAGGCCAATGCCAAGTACTGAGCCGATGACCCCAACGGTCGCCGCTTCGAGCAACACCAAGCCAAAAATCTGCTTTTGGTCAACACCCAAACAGCGTAGCGTGCCAAACATGGCCCGCCGTTGTACGACCGAAAACGTGATCGTGTTATAGATCAGGAACATGCCGACCAACAACGCCAATAGACTCAGCGCCGTCAGATTTGTTTCAAAAGCGCGCGTCAGTTGCGAAATCGTTGCTGACCGTGTCGCAGGTGTCGTGAGTTGCGCCCCAACTGGCAAGAAGCCTTGTATCTGTTGGGCTTGCTGTGACGTCGCAATCAAATCGATCGACGACAATTTGCCGATCATACCCAGCACCTCTTGGGCAGTCGCAATATCGGTAATGACCAACCCTTGCAGCGCGCGCTGGCTTGCGGCATCCTGTGGCTTCACAATGCCGATAATCTTTATCTGCTGCACCACACCACTATGGTCAACCGAGATCTGCCCACCCTGAACGACCTGGAGGGCGGTTGCCGTATCCGCCGATAGGATGGCCGTTGCAGGCTCCGT
>JBBRHB010000607.1:0-3612 GCA_038223355.1 Chloroflexales bacterium | reverse complement strand
GATCGCTTCGACGTCAATCAACGTCAGACCGGCCCGTTCACGCAATTGACGTAGAGTTGCCGCTCCCGCTGTCTGTGTGCCCTGAGTCTGTGGCCTTCGCCCACGTGGCATCGCCTACCTCCTCCCGCTTACCTGAGACGTGCATATTATAGATGCTTCCCGTATCTGTATGCTATCATCGCGCTGTAATCGAAAAGGAGGGTTCCCTGGAGGTTGATTCGCGACACTGGTGGTGCCCGGCATGTATGCGCACGCATGGCCTCGGCGAGGTACTGCCGTTTCAACAAAACGGCGTTGAGGAATATACCTGCCGGGAAACCGGTGCTATCTTGCAATCCGTTCCGGTGCCCACGGCACCGACAGCCACCAGCCCCGGTGACGAGCAGCGCTATTGGTGTCCGGCGTGTATGCGGAGCCACACGCTAGCTGAGGTCACGCCCTTCACCCATGGTTCGGACCATGGTCTCGCCTGCCGATTAACCGGAGCAGTGGTCGAAGCGCTCGATGTTCCGCCATCGGCAGACACGGCACCGGTGCTGGTGGCAAAGGACGCAAAGCAGGAATCTGAGCCCACCGCCGCGCGCGCACCCGTTAACGACCCCAACGTCCAAACTGCGACCGAAATGACGCAAATGAATGCAGGTCCTGCGCCAGATACTGATGACCATCCGATCTCGCTTGATGCACCGGCCGATGATACCGATCCAGGCTAATTCGAGCCAATAGTTGAGCGAAGGCGCTTGCCTGGTTGATAAGCCTTACGCTTTGAACTTCCCTTGCTCGTACCACTCTTTGCTTAGGACCCGCTGCGGCTTCCCGCTGGTCGTGCGAGGGATCGTGCCATGCCGCACGAAGACGATCTCATGGGCACGAAAGCCAAAGATCGTTTGCAGTGATTGCTGGATTTGCTGCGTGAGCAGTGGGTGCTCGGTGGCCGGGACCTTCGTCTCGATCACGGCCACCATGTCATCAGTGCCCTGCTCGGCATTATAGACCCCAAACACCACTGCATAGCCTTTGCGGACCGCTTCATGTTCCTCGATCACCGCTTCAATGTCGAACGGCTGGTAGTTACGCCCGCGCACGATGATCAGCTCTTTGATTCGCCCCAGCACATACAGTTCACCGTCAACCAGATAACCACGATCACCGGTATGATAATAACCATCCCGCACTGCCAGAGCTGTGGCTTCTGGATCCCGAAAATACCCTTGCATCAGTGACGTGCCGCGTACACAGATTTCGCCAACGGCTCTGTCTTCTACGATTTGTCCCTGCTCATCCTGGACAACGATCTCAAGCCCTTTCGCGGCCGGCCCCATGCCTAATACCTCAATAGGACTAGGACCCGTTGATGATCCGTCGTCATTCCTACTGGGTACTGCCCTACCTTGTGTTCGTAGCAACTCAGCATCAATGCGGTCACAGGCGACCGATCCGAAAACGTGCCGGGGATTATGGCTCAAATCGGTGGGGCCCGACGTCATCAGCACCGTCTCAGCCATACCATAGCTCGGAAAGATTGTATCGTCGTGGAGCCCATAGGGCCGGTACGTGTCGGTGAATTGTTGCAGAATGCCGAGTGGAACTGGCTCCGCACCGACGAAGCTGCGTCGCCAGGCACTGAGATTGAGACCGGTGAGTTTGCCTGGGTCGAACTTACGCAAGCACAAGCTATATGCAAAGGTCGGTGCGGCAGTAATCGACACACCGTAACGCCCAATATTATGCAGCCAGGACAGCGGGTCACGCAGAAAGCTGGTCGGCGTCATAAGTACTATAGAGCTTTGATAGTAGATCGCCATCAGCAATTGAATGAAGCCCATATCGTGATACAGCGGCAACCACGATAAGCCTGAGTCAGTGCTGGGCACAAAGTCGACAGCGCGGGCAATCGCCTGCACATTTTGAACGACATTGTGGTGGGTTAGCACCACCCCTTTCGGCTTATTAGTTGTTCCTGAGGTCAGTTGAATGTGGAGCGGCTGCTCAGCGCTAATGGTAGGCAGCGCGTCAATTGCTAGGGGGGCACCTCCGCGTACTTCGTCTGCTGTCACAACTCGCTGGGCTTCGATCCCCGGATGCTCTTGCAGCGTTGCTTGCAAATGTGCCGGCGCAATGATCAACGCCGGGTCGAGCTTGTCATAAATATAGCCAAGATAGCGTAATGCTTCGTCGGCCTTCGAACGCGTCGTGGGCGCGGCAACGGTGCACGGTATCGCACCGAGGAGCAAGGCTCCACATAAGCTAATAACATATTCTTCTGAGGTAGAGAGGAGCAGCAATACCCGCGCGCCATCTTTCAATCCTCGCTGTTGCAAGCCTGCTGCTGCCACACGAGCCGCACTCCACAAGGCCGGATAAGATAGTCGCTTTGCTCCACCACGACCGTCAAGGACGATGACACCATGGCTATTGTCTGGCTTGACAGGGTATTCTGCGACCGCCCTCAGGGCAGCGGTGATGGTTGTAATACGTGCGTCGGCCTCAATATCACTCCGTTGGATTGAGGCTAAGGTCGGTTGCTGGAGCAGACCAGGCGTACTCAATTGTATCTCCTTGCTCGTGGGCGCGTTTACCGCGCAGCTAGCTCTTCCTGGATACATTGAATAACGTCGCCAAAGGTCTGGAACTCGAAGGCTTTATATTCAGGAATATGAACATGGAAGTGTTCTTCGATACCGTACATCAGTTCCACTGTCGCGAGCGAGTCGAGCGGCAAATCCCGCAACTCAGTCTGAGCTGTGAGCTTGTCGAAGTCAAGATATTCTTGTTCGTTGTCTTCGAGGACATTCCGGAATAACTCTATCAAACCAGTCAAAGTAGCTGTATCTTGGGCCGGGATGACCTGTACCTCATTTGCCACAAAAAATCCTTTCCTGTCAATGCGTCTGTGTACGTTCCCCTTCTTGGAAACAGCCGATCGCACGGTACCGAGCATAGCGTTCCCAAAGCAAGTGTTGGGGATCGCGACAACGCAGATCATCCAGGTTGCGGGTAACTGCCTCAATCGTGGTGGTGATCATCCTCTCGGGATCGGTATGCGCACCGTCGGCCGGCTCCGGCACAATTTCGTCAATGACCCCTAACTCAGCCAGATCCTGGGCAGTAATTTTCATCATGCGAGCGGCCTCAGCTGCCTGCCCTGCATCACGCCAAAGGATCGCCGCGCTTGCCTCTGGGGCAGCAACGGAGTAGATAGCGTGTTCCAGCATCAAGATCCTATCACCTAGCCCTATCGCTAATGCGCCACCCGAACCACCCTCACCAATGACCACTGCAATGATCGGCACACGCAAGCGCGCCAATGTTAGCAGGCAGTCGGCAATCGCCTGCGCCTGGCCACGCGCCTCAGCCTCCATATCTGGTTGAGCACCCGGCGTGTCGATGAAACAGACGAGGGGCATCGCAAACTTCTCCGCGTGGCGCATGAGGCGCAACGCTTTGCGGTAGCCCTCGGGATGCGGCATCCCGAAGTTATGGCGCACATTCTCGCGCGTATCACGCCCTTTTTGATGTCCCATCACGACTACGGGACCAAGCGCTGTTCGTCCTACGCCGCCAAGCAAAGCGCGGTCGTCGCCGAAGCTACGATCGCCCCGTAATTCAACG
>JBBRHB010000606.1:0-3616 GCA_038223355.1 Chloroflexales bacterium | reverse complement strand
GAAGATAATACGCCGGTCGCTATATGCGCCAATCACCGGAAAACCAAGAAGGTCAACATAAAACGTGCGTAGCTTGTCGAAGTTGGATGTCAACAAAGCAACATGGTGGGGTGCGGTAATCTTCATCGTTCACCTGCCACTGATAAAGGGGACTGGGTGTGGCTATTGTAGCAGGCGTGACATTGGGGCGTCAAAATGAGTGGACATGTAACAGGTCAGAAGCGAGATAACGACAAATCTCTAAAGCTAAAGATATGGTAGCCTAGAAGCATGATGAGGCGAAGAACCAAGACCTACACGCCCAGACATGGAGCCTGCATGCCAACGACGTCTATACGGCAGCACGTATGATTCGCGCAGTTCTTTTTGACCTGGATGGAACACTCCTTGACCGGGATACTTCGGTTCAGCAATTCGTCGCTGGTCAACATCAGCGTTTGGCAGATCACTTGGCTCACATCCCAAAGCAGCATTACATATCTCGTTGGGTCGAGCTGGATTGTAACGGCCATGTCTGGAAGGACAAAGTTTATAAACAGCTCGTCGCTGAGTTCGCCATTGTTGGACTGAGTTGGCAGCAGTTGCTAGACGACTACGATACCCGTTTCATGCTGCATTGTGTTCCCTTCCGCGGCATGATAGACATGCTCTCCGTACTCAACGAGCAAGGCTACTCTTTAGGCGTCATTACTAACGGTCTATACACTTTTCAAACACGGATCCTGCGAGGCTTGGGTATCCAGAGCTTCTTTAAGGCCGTTCTTATTTCCGAAGCCGAACAGGTCAGAAAGCCGCAGCCTGAAATCTTTCACCGGGCGGTACAAAGATTGGGCACATCTGGGGAGCACGCTGTTTTTGTTGGCGACCACCCCGAAGCAGACATTTGCGGGGCCAAAGGTGCGGGCCTAAAGGCAATCTGGAAACGTAATCTGGTCTGGTCCAAGCCAAATGACGCAGACGCCATCATTGATGAACTGAACGAGCTACCAGCTGTCGTAAGATGGCTCTAAGGGGCGAATAGAATAACGGTCGGTCTCAGTGAGGGTACTATGCTACCACCATCAGAATTGGCGCCCGACCTGAACTTGGCCCAACGGTTATTCGTGCTTCCCGGCAGCTTAGAGCACGCGCTGCTCAATCTCCCACACGTGATCGAGCACATGCCATCCGGCGCGCCGGACAAAGTAGCGCGGCGACCAGATGACTCCTCCCCGTGGTCCTCGCGTTGGTAGTTCGTGATGGGCCGCTGCGACTAACGCTTGGAGAACCGCCTGCCGCAGGTGGTAACGATCCTGCCAGACGACTGATGCTTCCGGTGGCACATCCTTCCATCCGAGCCGCGCGAGGTAACTCCGTTCGGCATGCAGCACATGCTGCACGAGCGCACTGAGGTCGCGGCCCCCGCCGCGCGGCCCCGTCCGTAATTGATTGGTAGCAGCGTCCCCGACGACCGCATCAAATGCTTGCCAGTATGTCTCAAGGAGCGTCTGCAGGCGCTGCAGTTCGACCTCATCAACCGGTTCCGTGTCGCTTGATGGGGCGATGTCCGGCGCGCCGAAATCGGTCGTCGTGGTACCGACCAAGCGCTCGACTACCGCAAAAGCTGACACCTCAGTGGGGAGGTGAAACGGGAGCTGGGTGCCGCGGAGCACGTTGGCGTAGCGCGGCCCAGAGTCGAGGAGTGCCTGAAGTGCCGCCGCCTCATCGCGCCCACTCCGACACCAGCCGGGCCAAGCAATGGCGCTTGCGAAAGTGCGTTTCTGTCCAAGTTCAAAGTAGACATCGATCATGGTTGACGCTCCTCCCATCATTGTCATCTGGCGGTCCGTCGGCACCCGACATATACTCCTATCGTGAGAAAGAGCATATACTACTGATATCTACCTGCCGTCAAACGTAGAACATTCAATCGCGCGCACAAGCTCTTTATCCCTTCAGACCCTGTGAGCTTTGAACACAGAAACGTTACAAACAACATCGTTTTAGAAAGGTGAAAGCTATGCATCAACCGGCGCTTGGCGTGATGTTTCGCTGCCAATATCCACCTGAACTCCTGCGGGCATTTGCCGGACTGGCCGAGCGCGCAGGCTTTGACGAACTGTGGATCGTGGAAGACTGCTTCTGGAGCGGTGGGATCGCTATGACAACGGCGGCACTCAGCACGACGCAGCACATCGTTGTTGGTCTCGGTATTATGCCTGCTGTGGTGCGCAATCCCGCCTTTGTGGCTATGGAACTCGCGACCCTCGCGCGACTGTTTCCCGGGCGCCTGCTGCCTGGCTTCGGCCATGGCGTCGCAGCATGGATGCAGCAGGTTGGGGCATTGCCTCCATCACAACTCACTGCACTCGAAGAAACAACGTTGGCCGTGCAGGCTCTGCTCCGCGGAGAGCGGTATCAAGTAGGCGGCCAGCACGTCCACCTTGATCAGGTGCAGCTCGACCTGCCACCTGACCGTATCCCGCCCATGGCGCTGGGGGTACGCGGGCCGAAGTCGCTTGTTCTGTCTGGCCGAGTTGCGCAGGGAACGATCCTTTCCGAAGGTGCAGCCCCAGCCTATGTGGCATGGGCACGTGAGCAGATTGCGAGGGGTGCTGCCGCAGCGGGCCGCACAGACCCACACCGGGTGACGGTCTATGCTTGGTGTAGCATCGGTGCGGATGGCGTGGCAGCGCGTGCCAAGCTGCGGCCCATCACCGCGGCTACCCTGGCATCGGTAGAGGGTGGGGCACAGGTAGCACCGCTTGACATCGCCGACGACGTGCGCGCCCTCGCCGCGCGTGGTGCGGAGGCCTTATCCGCTGAAATGCCTGATGCGTGGCTCGATCAGCTCGCCGTGTGTGGTACGCCGGATGAGGGTGCGAACGCGATCGAACGCCTCTACACCGCCGGAGCGGACTCGGTCGTATTGGTGCCATTCATTGACGGCGATCCGCTGGCCCAGATCGAGATGATGGCGCGTGATGTCATGCCGTTGCTGAAATGAGACCACGTCAAGAGTGGCAGTTGCCTTTAAACGACTTAAGTTGAGAATACAAGGCAATTGCCCTAGACCAACTGCATCTTATCCGAAACCTTGTGCAAGTGTATCATTGACGCCGTTGTCCCCTCCAGGTATGCTGCATATAAGCCAAGGAGCGGACGTGCAAGTCTCTCGACTTCCACATGTTGTAACCTGGGATGACCAGGACGCGGTTGATCAACAGATCGATGCCGGCGAAATGATGCGGCGGCTGGCCGGGATCTTGACCGGCGAATATCGCGAGAAGCAGTTTCGCGGTGAGCCGCGCTATGAGGTGCGGTGCTATTTGCCGGGTGGCTTCGAGTTATCGCTGATGGCCGGCCACATCTATGACGACCGTGAAACGCTCTCTCTCGCCATCGAGTTGCGTGCCGTTGCGATGGATCGGCCGCTGGCATCCTACCACCTGTCAGGCGGCCTCAATCGCATCAAGGCCTCAGCAGACACGGCCTGGATTCGTGCTGCGAATGGCACGGTAGTTATTCTCGGACACGGCCTTGGCGGCATTCTGGAGGTCCAGAATTAGCCGCTGCGATGGCCGCTGAGCTGCTTGCCGACGTTGGGGTTCATGCCAAGCGTGGGTCACCATATTCC
>JBBRHB010000605.1:0-3628 GCA_038223355.1 Chloroflexales bacterium | reverse complement strand
TGCAACCATCGGCTCAACATTTACAGCCATTTTAGCACACGCCGCGCTTCTTCAGCCAACGACCTCCTCGTCTATAATGCTGTCGTTACAGGGATACATGTATGCGGCGGCTATCATTCAACACCAAGTGGCTTTATCCTGGCATGCACGTCAAGCGCTGGCTCTTGTTGCTGTTCACGGGTATGACGCTGGGTGCCCTGGGGGTCGCTTTCGGACTGCGGGATCTGTATGTCCATGGCTATCGCTGGCCGCCTTCAATGTACTATCTCACGCTGCAAGTGTTGCCACGAGGTGTGCGCGCAGTCTTGGTAGGGACGGCCGGTCTTTTATGTATTATTATCGCCATCTTGCGCTTGAATCGCTCGTTACTTGGAGCGCTCTTACCACCTCAGACTGGCGAGCAGGATTTGGCCGACTTGGTCTATGCACGCCGTTTACAGCAGCGTGGGCCGCAGGTAGTTGCCTTAGGCGGTGGCCATGGCTTGTCGACACTGCTCAGCGGCCTTAAAGAGCATACTGAACAAATCGTGGCAATTGTGAATGTGGCCGATGATGGTGGCTCTTCGGGTCGCCTACGGCGCGAGTTCGGTGTACTACCGCCCGGTGATATTCGCCGCTGCTTGGCGGCGTTAGCCGCCTCGGATGAAGCGCTGATGGCTGAGTTGTTCGAGTATCGCTTCGACACCGGCGGTGGCTTGGAAGGCCATACCTTCGGCAATCTGTTCATCACCGCCTTGAATGAGATCACGGGCTCATTTGATCAGGCGCTGCAAGCAGCCTCCAAGGTCTTAGCTGTGCGCGGGCGGGTACTGCCTCCTACGCTGTCGCCGGTCACCCTAGCGGCCGATATCCAGGTCCCGGCCGGCAGCGCAGCACAAGTTGTGGAAGGTGAATCGCATATTGCGAAAACCGGTTTGCCGATCCATCGTGTCTTCTTGCGCCCTGCCAGTCCGCCCGCCTACCCCGCCGCCGTGACGGCTCTGTTAGAGGCTGACTTGATTGTGATCGGTCCCGGTAGCTTATACACCTCGCTGTTGCCGGTGCTACTGGTAGAAGATTTACGCCGGGCGATCATCGCCTCACGGGCGCTCGTCGTCTATGTCTGCAACGTCGCCACGGAGCCGGGTGAGACCGACAATTTTGGGGTCCAGGCGCATCTTCAAGCACTGATCGATCACGTTGGAGCAAGCGTGATCGATGTCGCGCTAGCGAATAGTAATCAGCAGCCCGCCAACAACTTCGCCCCGGAATGGCAAGGCCGCAGCACTCTCGTTCCTTTCGATCTCGCTCATACCAATGGCGCGTCACAGATCAAAATGAGCGGGGTGCCGATTATCGCTGCCGACCTGATCAATCCCGCTAATCCGCTGCGCCATGACCCACACAAACTAGCTGACGAGCTTATGCGCCTGCTTCGATCCCGCACGGAGAGCTGAACTGTGTGTCACTTTGCAGGAGTGCAGCAATATGCTATCTTAAAGACCGTGCTTGTAACAACAAGCGTATAGGAGGAATCGAATGACGCGTGTAGCAATTAATGGCTTTGGACGGATCGGCCGCCAGGTCTTCAAAGCCCTTCTTGAACGCTATCCCGGCGAGATTGAAGTCGTCGCGATCAATGACCTGACCGACAACGAAACTCTGGCACACCTGCTGCGCTATGACTCGACCTATGGTGCCTTCGACGGCGAGGTTGAGGTGACCGAGGATATGATCACGGTCGACAACGGCGAGGGTCGCATGGAGATCAAAGCTTTGGCAGAGCGCGATCCGGCCAAACTGCCCTGGGGTGAACTCAAAATCGATATCGTCATTGAATCGACGGGGCGCTTTACCGATGCGAGCAAGGCACGCGCGCACCTTGATGCCGGTTGCAAAAAGGTGATTATTACGGCTCCGGCCAAAGGTGAAGATATTACGATCTGCCTTGGCGTTAACGAAGACCAGTATGATCCTGCTAAGCACAATATTATCTCGAACGCCAGTTGCACCACCAACTGTCTCGCACCGGTCGCGAAGGTCTTGAATGACAAGTTTGGTATTGTGCGTGGCATGATGACAACGATCCATTCCTATACGATGGATCAGAATCTTCAAGACAACGTTCATAAAGATCTGCGGCGCGCTCGTGCGGCAGCGATGAACATCGTCCCGACCACGACCGGTGCGGCCCAGGCAGTCGCGCTCGTTATTCCGGAACTCAAGGGCAAATTCACCGGCTATTCCTTGCGTGTGCCCACGCCGACCGTCTCGATCGTCGATTTCGTGGCCGAGCTTGCGAAGCCGGCAACGATTGAGGGTATCAACGGTGCCTTCCGAGAAGCCGCCGATGGTGAGATGGAAGATATCTTGGGCGTGAGCGACGAGCCACTGGTTTCGTCGGACTATATTGGTACGACCTATAGCTCGGTTGTCGATAGCGCGCTGACCATGCTGATGGGCGATAACCTGGTGAAGGTTGTGGCTTGGTACGACAACGAATGGGGCTATTCTTGCCGTGTTGCTGACCTGACAGCGCTAGTTGGCGACGCGATGGAAGGTGCGACCCAGAGCTAGTCGTGGCCGGGTCAGAAAAGGCGGGGCTGCTTTTAGAGGCACCTCCGCCGCTTCGTTCCGCACGGTTTGCCGCAAGCGTTAAATAGTTCGATGAACTGCCCCCATCTTACGGTCGCAATCATTGCTCGCAACGAACAGGATCTGATCGCTGCTGCCTTGGCGTCGGCTTGCCCTCTGGCCGCTGAGTTACTCCTGGTGCTTGATCCACGCACCAATGACCGTACCGCAGCGCTCGCTGCCGAGTATGGTGCGCATATTGAGCAGCACATCTTTCGCTCGTTTTCAGATCAGCGCAACCATGCCTTATCAATCTGCCGTACCCCCTGGATCTTTTTCCTGGATGCCGACGAGTGCATCACTCCCGAGCTACAAACTGAAGTGGCTGCGGTCTTGGGGCAGGCCAAAGGCTATCACGGCTATTGGATTCCCCGGCGCAATCGTTACTGGCACCGCTGGTTACGTGGTGGTGGTTGGTATCCCGACTACCAACTGCGTTTGCTTCATCGTGATCATGCCCACTACAGCGCTGATCGGCTGGTGCACGAACTGGCTGAACTTGAGGGAGCTGCTGGCTATCTCAGCGAACACTTGCTGCATTGGAATATCAACTCCTGGGCCGAACTCCGTAGCAAGCAACGCCATTACGCCGTGGCCGAGGCACAAACTTTATATCGTGCGGGTGTGCGTGCTCGCTGGCGCAATCTCCTGTTGCAGCCTTTACGCGAGGTAAAGCGCCGTTTTTGGACGTGGCATGGCTATCGTGATGGTGGGCTAGGGCTGTTGCTGGCGCTTATTATGGGCTATTACGAGCTGGTCAAGTATGTCCATCTCACCGGCTTAGCTGTGGCTATGAGCGAGCGCCGTGACTGACCTGGCAATCATCATTGTTAGCTATAACGTTTGCGATCTACTCCGCGGTTGCCTCCGTTCACTGACCGTATCGCTCGCTGACGCGAGGCTGGCTGCTGAGATTGTCGTGGTCGATAATGCTTCGACCGATCACAGTGTGAGCACGGTTGAGGCCGAATTCCCTCAGGTCACTCTGCTCAAGAGCAGCCGCAACCTCGGCTTT
>JBBRHB010000604.1:0-3633 GCA_038223355.1 Chloroflexales bacterium | reverse complement strand
GGCTCTGCCATTTGTGGTAGGTGTTGGATGGGTTCATTACAAATTATTCAAAAACATCTTTGTTACGCCTTATATCGTGCACTTAGATCCCATCACCGGCTATAGTGTACAATCGTTAGCCGGTCGAAACCTAAACTACATCGGTAATCATCTGTTCTCGATTCTTATTAATCCGTTTATCTTCGATCCTTCGATCAGAACCATTCCGATTATGCACTCCATTGCCGACCGGGCGCTCCTATCCTATTATTTCGTGACCGTTCTCGCAGGCGTCGGGCTATTAATGCTACGACGCCGACAACCGGGTTTGGTGTACGCCTTTACTGCAAGCTGGGGGCTAGCAATCTTATACAACGGCACGTACTATTTCACTGAGGCTTCCGATCTGCTCTTTCAGACACTGCGCCTGTTTGTTCCGTGGGAGCCTATGCTGGTCTTTGCAGCACTGGCAGGTCTGGTTGGACTGATCCAGGTTGATTGGCGTAGCCGAGCTGATACGTATCTCATGTTGGGAGGTTTGCTGGTCCCCCTGATGTTAGGCGGAGCTCTCTATGGCTTAGGGCGTTGGCTGCCGCCCTTCCCTAATACTGCGCTTGCTGTGCCAAAACAGGATTGGATCAATATCCCAGCTTGGAATGTAACAGCAAGCACAAACGCAAGTACAGCGTCAAATGTGGCCGATGATAATGTTATGACTGGATGGGCAGCAAAGGGAGTACAACCCCCCGGCACTAATTTAACGGTCGATTTTCATCAGCAGTATCAACTTGATCATCTATTCTTGGTGCAAAGGGCGGGTAGCACGACACCCTCACCCGACGTTATCCTAGAGCTCTCCCTTGACGGGAAACATTGGATAGCCCCTCCTGGGCTGCACGTAGATCGTTCGCAATCAACTGTTACGGCTTATGCATTTCGCCGCGCGATAGCCAGGTATGCACGGTTTTCCTTGGCTACTCGTAGCACGGCAAGTGGATGGAAGATTGATGAGATTCACGCCTATGGGACAGAGGTACATCAGTGAGGTGATCGACAAGAAGGGCACGGTCCGGTGGATCCACATTGGCAAATACCCGCGCAACCGGCCCACAACTGAGACGATGCTCGACTAGGGTTTGGCAGCGCGACCTATGTGTGCATAACCCTGGCCACCTGATGATGCGCGACAGACTCATAGGCGGCTGCGACGACTTCAACGGCGCGTAAACCGTCCTCGCCAGTGGCAAGGGGGGGACGTCCGGCGCGGATCGCTTGGATAAAATCAGCGACCATTAGTCCATCGCTGCTTTCACCCCAATCGAGATGAGCGGCACGAACCCGCAGGTTGCTGTAGAGCGTGCTGTGCTGCGCGGTGAAATCAAAGCTGGCGACACCCTGGGTGCCCGTCAACTCCAGCGTCACGTCGCCCCAGACCGGAAAGGCCTTGTTGGGTCGCGACCAGCTTGGGTCGAGACTCACGACGGCGCCGCTGCTAAGCTCCATGATTAGCAGGCCGCAATCTTCCACGGCAAGCTCGGGATAGAAGTGGGTATCGGCCTCGGCGTAGACGGTGGTGAACTCCTGACCGGTAATGAAGCGAATAGCATCGACGACGTGGACGGTATGATCGGTTAGGGCACCGCCGCCAGAGAGGGCACGATCTATAAACCAATTACCCGGCATAGTCCCGCGGTTGGTGCCACGAATCATGAGGATTTGGCCAAGCGTGCCGGCGCGGATGGCATCACGTAAGCTGAGGATGGCACCAGAATGACGAACCGGAAAGGCCGTGCCGAGGATGACCCCGGCCTGTTCACAGGCGTTGAGCATGGCACGGGCGTCACTTGGGCTGATAGCTAGGGGCTTTTCGCATAAAACGTGCTTGCCAGCCTGCGCAGCCCGGACGGTCAGTTCGCGATGGTGGACGTTCTCGGCACAGATAATGACGCCGTCGCACCGGGCGAGGAGGCGATCAAGATCGCTTTCAAAGGCCGTACCATAGAGGGAGGCCTTGGCAGTGCCACGAGCAGGGTTGTCGTCCCAGAGACCAACCAAGGTTGCGCCCAGAGCCTGGGCGTAGGAGTCGGCGTGGCCGTGAGCGGCACTCAGGATCGCAATTTTTAATGATGTAGCAGCGTTCATCATACCAGCCCCTCCTCAAGTTCAACCGGTTGGCCGGTCGTGATCGATGTTAACCCCGCCAAGGCTAGCCGCAATGCCTCAAGGCCATCAGATGCGGTACAGCGTGGTGCGGGGCCACCCGCGAGCCAGGCCAGCCAATCGCGATCCTGGTGCTCATAGGGATTGCCGGCTCGGAAGGTGTTGACCGGCACATCAGGGGCGGCGCCAGTGGCCGTAGGGCGGAGCTCGAAGCGCAGAGGAGTGGTCGTGTGGTTGTTGGTTGTGAGCACGCCGTCACTGCCGGCAATCTCCAGGCTGGTGTGAAAGCCGCCCGGATAGCTCCAGTTGCCTTCGGCATAGGAGATAACGCCGTTGACGTGGCGCAGCGCGACCATGACGCCATCGTAGGCCGGGATTGCCGGCATGCGACGGGCGAAGAGACGGCGCACGGGTCCAAACGTCCAGCGGAGCCAGTCCAGGTCGTGGATCATGAGGTCGAGGAGAACGCCGCCACTGGTCTCGAAGTCGGCATACCAGGTCTTGGCAGCACGTGGAAAAGCGCCACCGCGCGTCACACGCACGATACCAGGCTTGCCAAGCGTGCCGTCGAGTACACGTTGGCGGGCCTGCTCGTAGTCGGGAAACCAGCGGACGACGTGGCCCACACCAAGTTTTGTGCCGGCACGCTCAACGGCCGCTAGCATTGCTTCTCCATCTTCAAGCGTGCGAGCGAGCGGTTTCTCACAGAAGGCATGCTTGCCACCAGCGGCAGCAGCTTCAACATAGGTGCGGTGCGATGCTGTCGGCGTGGTAATGATGATGGCATCGATGTCTGACCGCGACGCCAGGTGCAGAGGATCGGCCTCGACCTCGGCACCGACGGCTGTCGCAACTTCGGTAGCGCGTTGGAGGTCACTGTCGGCGACGGCGACAACTCGAGCCTCGGGCTGACGAGCGATGACCTGGGCATGGTAGCTGCCCATGTTTCCCGCGCCAATAATTGCTATGTTCACCACGCGTGTGCTCCTGCTCAGGGGATATTATACGGTACGGAGCGGGGCAGCATGACGATAAGGGGTATGCCGCATGGAATATCGTGAACTGGGCAGAACAGGCTGGAAGGTCTCGACCATTGGTTTCGGGGCCTGGGGGATCGGTGGTGATGCCTGGGGGAAAACGGATGACCGGCAGTCGCTGGCCACTTTGCACCGTGCGATTGATCTAGGCGTTAATTTCATTGACACCGCCGATGTGTATGGCGATGGTCACTCGGAGCGTCTGATCGCTCAATTGCGACGCGAGCGGCAAGAGGCGATCATCGTCGCGACCAAGGCCGGCAGAAGGCTGAATCCGCATGTTGCCAGCGGCTACACCCGCGCCAACCTGGCGGCATTCGTTGAACGGAGCCTGAAGAACCTAGAGATGGAGGCACTGGATCTGTTGCAGTTGCATTGTCCACCGAGCGAGGCGTATGCGATGCCCGAGGTATTTGCCGCACTCGATGCGCTCGTGGCGGAGGGCAAGCTGCGCTTT
>JBBRHB010000603.1:0-3636 GCA_038223355.1 Chloroflexales bacterium | reverse complement strand
TGTACGCGAAACACTAAAACTGCTTCCGGACAAGCTGGACGAGTGTTTAGTTGTGCGCATTTATCGTCAGGTGGCGACGCTGGGCCGGATTCACCCTTCTGAAGTGCCACTCAGAGCTGCGTGATTGGCGTAGGTATTGATAGTCGTATAATTGAGGTGGAAGTACCGTAATCTCTTTAGTTCGGGCGACGCTGCTGTTGTTTGCCCTGACCGGCGTGCTCATTGCGACGATTGGCCTCAATATCTTTTATGGCAACAATGTTTTATTCAGTGCCATTAGAACGGGTATACTTCGTTCAGACGGAGGGTAGCATGGTTGTTGAGGCGATCTATGAGCACGGTGTACTCAAGCTGCTGGAGCATCAACCGCTGAAAGAGCAGGCGCGTTACCGGGTAGTTGTAGAAGAAATTGAGCCGGCGATGTTGCAGGATAACGATATAGTCGTGGAGCTTGAACGACACAAAGTAACACTTCCTAATGGTCGTCAATCGTTCAATCTATTGGGTCTGTTTGATCGAGGCGATGTAGGACCAAGCTTCGAAGATATTGAGGCTACACTGGACGAATTTCGTGAAACTCAAATGAGCGAATGGAACGAGTTGTATGGGCCAGCCCAGTGAACTACGTCACAGATACTCATGCCCTAATTTGGTCACTATTCGCTGAGGGACGCCTAAGCGGACACGTCCGTAACCTTTTTCAACAGACTAATGAAGGTGAACACGCCATCTTTATACCTACGGTTGTCGTGGCAGAAGCAATCATGGTTGTTGAAAAGGGGCGAGTTGAAGGAACAGTGAGAGAGTTATTGCAAGGTCTTGCGCTAATGCGGGGCACAGGAAACTATCAATTCCTGCCACTCCTTCCCGAAACCGTACTTGCAAGCCACATTAACACTGCCATTCCCGATATCTTCGACCGCTTGATTGTCACGGAGACTCAAGGGCTTGCTATACCGCTCATCTCACGCGACGGCACCATCAAACAATCGGGCCTTGTAGACGTAATCTGGGACTGACAGAGCTATATCTCTTCGGCTGCCTTCCAGCACTGTTCCGCTCCCTACAATGGACAGCATTATTTTATCCTATTGTTAGCCGGATCGCAGTATGATTCCTCCCAAGAATGCAACAATACGCTTAGACAGTCGTATAACAGGTGGGAGGGCAAATGCTATGACACAAGCAAGTGGATCATCGGGCAATACAGGCCCGTCAATTTTAGAGGAAATCACGGTTGCCGGTGGCGAACTGGTCGAGCGGGTGCGTGCGCTGCTTAAGGAAGGCAACATCCGGCGACTGATTATTCAGCAGAACGGACATACGCTGCTGAATATTCCACTGGAGTGGGGCATCTTGGGATCGCTGATCGCGCCCGAACTGATCGTCATTGCGGGCATCGGCGCGATTCTGACCGAGTGCACGATTCAAATCGTCCGCAGCGACGAGCAGCCGGTGCAGCACATGCAACCGCAGATTATCGAGGTTGAGCAGGTGGACAAAACCCATGTCTTGCCGCATAGCGTCCGCATCGAGCGCGAGGATAGCACGAGCGAGCAGCAGGCGTCGGCAAAGCTGTAAGAGCAAGCGATGGTTCGCTGGGCCGATCGATAGGCTTAGCGAACTATCGCAATCATGTTCGGCCAAGCCCTTCACGCATGGAATTGCGCCTACTCAGCTTTAGATCGTGAGTGGCGCGAGGCCCAGCACCTGCGAGACCGTCGCAAGAATATGGCCTTGTGAACGTAGATTACGGATTAAGGTCGGCAGCGCTTCGGCGGTGTGCACGCCCCGGCCGTTCATGTGCATCACAATAATCGAGCCATTGCGCGCCTGTTGTTGTACGGTTTTGATGATCATCTTGGCGCTCACGTTGGGATCAGGATCACCCGTTACGACATCCCATTGAATCGTGTGTAGCCCCGCACGGCTCACTTCCGCTAAAGCAGTATGACTCCAGTAACCATATGGCATCCGAAAAAGGGTTGGCTGGCGTCCCGTTAGCTGGTACATAGCGGCTTGCGTGCGGCTGATTTCGAGATCCATCGTTGCCGGCCAGATGCGAGAGAAATCTGGATGCCCCCACGAATGATTGCCGAGCTCGAAGAGGGGATTAGCGGCCAGCCTCCGCGTGATATCGCTGTGCGTAGAGATCCAGTGGCCACAAAGAAACATGGTTGCCGGCGCATGCGCCGCCAGCAAGATCTGGACGATGTGCTCATCGTACCCGGCACGCTTGTTGGGCGTTTCGCAGGCATCGAAGGTTAACGCAACCAGAGGTCGGCTCCGATCACCATGGGTGTTAAGGAGACCGGGAACCGGTGGCTGTGGTGGGGGAGCATGTGGTGGCTGCGGGCCGCTGGGGAGCGGGAGGTCGGCGTCAGGTGGCACATCGGGTGTAGCTGTGGTATTCGGTTGGGCAGCATCGAGTCCAGCTGCCGTAGCATTGGTTGCTGTCGCATCAACCGCCTCCCCGGCCGGAGCCGTGGCTGCCGGCAGGTTGAGGGGCGTTGTTGCGGCTGTTGGCAGCAGTTCGGCAGGGATGGCCGCTTCTTGCGCTGGCTCGCGATCACTCGTCACGACCGGTGTGCACGCAGCCAGAGCCCCAAGTGCAACCAGCAGCAGAAAGCGACGACGGTCGAAACCTAAAGTTCGGGCTGCTGAGGGGATAGTCCTATCGTGGCGCTGTTCTTCCATCTAGGAGACAGTGTAACACGCAGACAGGCGAATCGATAGTCGAGCTAGCCCTTTCCCAAGCGCTAAATTCACTATTGGCACATAAAGTGCTGAACATCCTGTAGCTTATGATATGAGGAGGATGCGCGCATGTCGCAGGATTCATATGGTCAGTCTAACAATGACCGAAACGAAATGTTAGCTTTGGGGGCAGCCGCCGGTGCGCTGTTGGCGACGGCGCTGCAAGAGCTTATTGCCCGCCGGCGCAAGACGCCGGTCGAACGGGCGCAGGAGCGCGCAGCGGAGCTGGCAGCGCTCGGCGGTGGCTATCTCAAGGAATTTGGCTCATTGGCAAGTGACCAACTCAACGATCTGGCGAAGCAGTCAAATAGCCAGTGGAACGAGACTAGGAAGCTAGCCCAGAAAGAGGCCAAACGCCGGGGCAAGCAGGCCCGCAAGTTCGTGAACGCGGCCTCCGATACGGCGAGCGGCTATGTCGATGATGCACGTGATACCCTGAACTCCAAATCGGCCAAAGCTCAGAAACAAGCTAAGGGCTGGTTCAATAGTGCAAGTGATGCGGCAGCGAGCTATGCCAGCGATGCACAGGATACACTGAAATCGGCCAAAGTTCAGAAACAAGCCAAGGGCTGGTTTAATAGTGCGAGTGATGCAGTCGCCAGTTCAGCCAGCGATGCACAAGATGCGCTGAAATCGGGCAAAGCCCAGAAGCAAGCTAAGGGCTGGTTTAATAGTGCGAGTGATGCAGCCGCCAGTTCTGTCAGCGATGCACAAGATGCGCTGAAATCGGGCAAAGCCCAGAAGCAAGCCAAGGGCTGGTTCAATGATGTGTTGGAGGCCGCCGCTGCCTATGTTGATGAGGCTCAGGGGGCGAAGGCCGGCAAAAAGGCCAAGAATCTATTTAATACGGCGGCTGAGACGGCTGCGGACTATGCCGGT
>JBBRHB010000602.1:0-3637 GCA_038223355.1 Chloroflexales bacterium | reverse complement strand
TGCGGCCAAACCCCTTGCGGTCCTCAATGCCATCGCTGGCACCGTCTGTGGCTGGAGCCTTTATCGCCTACTTCTGCGCCTGACCAGTGACACCTGGGCAGCAGTCGTCGCCAGCGGCCTGCTCCTCTTCAACTACGGCGTCTGGTTTTACTCGGTCGAGACCGACGTTTACCTGCTGGTCCTCGTCTGGCTCATGCTGGCTCTCACCTTGATCGTCGATCTCCTCACCGCGCCACGTCACTGGACAGTGTGGACCCTCGGCATCGTAGTGGGAATGGCCGCGTTGTATCACCAGGCGAACGCCCTGTTGGGTCTGATCGTGGCGCTTGCGATCATAATCGCCCCCCTGCGCTCCTGGTCCCAAAAACTGGCCCAGTTCCTGCTCGTAACCGGGCTCTTGGTGGCCATCGTAGCCTTTGGCTATGGCAGCGCAGCCCTCGGCTTTTATCATTTTCACTCCTTTGCGGCGATCCGCGACTGGATGCTGTTTTATGTCGAGACCGGCTGGTGGGGCCAAACGACCCACGGTCGCTGGAGCGACCTAGCTGCCGGCTTGGGCAATAGCATCTCGCTGCAGACAGCTTGGCCATTTTGGGCCGGCATTGTTGGCATCTTACTACTCGGTTTGCCCGGCGCTGTCCGGCGATGGCCGCGCATCGTGGCCATCGCAACGTTATGGCTCATCATCTATGGTGCCTTCTTTAATTGGTGGGAAGGCACAACCATCAAGTACTGGATCGGCTCGTTATTGCCCTTGTGGTTCCTCGTTGGCCTGAGCGTTGCCTGCCTGCGACCCCTCCCTGTACGGCGTGCGGGTGCCCTAATTGGCGTGCTTGGGGTAGCTCTTTTGGTCTGGCATAACTGGACTGTGCTCCAGCCACAGATTGACCCGGCCTTCGATCTCCAGCGCCAGTTCTCCGCCGGCATCCGAACACACTCGGCCCACGACGATCTGATCCTATCGCCGGGGGGCATCATGGAACTATATTTGCCCTACTACGAGGACCGGCATAACGTCCAAACCCTCACCCAAATGATGCTGACCACCCACGACGACGGCGCAGCCGCCCTCGGCCTGCTACATGATCAACTCGAGCGCGCGTTGCAAGCTGGTTATGGTGTAATCGTGGACGACGCACTCTTCCACCTACCGCCTGAGCTTGACCGACGCTTTCAGCTGCCCCAGGCGCAACTCGACGCCTTTTGGCAGCCGTACCGCGCGGCGCTCGTCCCGGTCGTCCAGGACAAAGTGAGCACCTATTTCTGGCGACTACCCTCCGCTAATGAGCGCGTGCTTACTCAGGGCTGGAGTTGGAGTTCCTTTGATTGGGGCTGGCAAGCCGCTCATGTTTCCAATATCACCTACACTGGCGGCATGTGCTTCGCACCCCAGTCTGACCCCAATATCCTCAGCCCAATTATCAGTCTTGATGCGGCGAGATACCATACCGTAGCAGTCACCATGCAAACCACCATGCCGCATCAAACCGGGCAACTGTTCTATGCCGGTGCTACAGGCGCAATGGACGACGCACATTCGATCCGCTTGTCACTGCAAAGCGATGACCAAACCCATACCTATACTATCAAGCTACCACCTACTAGTGGCTGGAATGGCACAATTACACGCTTGCGCCTCGATCCGGTCACCGCCGGCGATGGTACACCGGCCACTCACACCTGCGTATCCCAACTGCAAATCCTTCCCTAACCACTGAGCGGTGTACAATACGGCGCACATGTAGTCATACTTCAGCAGACAACTTGGAGGCAAGATGGCACTGACACTCGAAGAGGTACGGCACGTCGCCCAGCTCGCGCGACTGCATTTGGAACGCGAAGAACTCATAACAATGCAACAGCAACTGTCCGATATTCTCGGCTACGTCGATATGCTCCAGGAAGTGGATGTCACCGGTGTGCCACCCACCGCCCAGGTGACGGACGTCGTTAATGTGGTGCGACCCGACGTTGTACAGCCCTCCTTACCCGTTGAAGAAGTACTCGCTGCTGCGCCCAACCGTGAAGGCGACTATTTTAAAGTCAAGCCAGTCTTTGAATGATGCTGAGGTAGTGCAACAAAGCTTCAGCACGGTACGTCGTATGCTCAAGGGATTGGTTAGGAGAGAAAATGATGTACCGCAACAAACAATACGGGCGAACCACCATCTATATTGCCGTCGCCATTGGCGCGATTATTTTTGGCTTCCTCGTCTACGGGCTGACGCACGCCATTACCCAGGCATCACTGGCACTGGTCGCCGGTCTGATGCTGCTCATCGGCAATGCCCCTGAGCTTGTTCGAACCTTGCGCCAGCGCGAAATCGGCTTGGCGATGCTCAACACCCTGGTCGCGATTGCCTTGCTTAGCTTCTTCCTGGTGCATTGGCTTGGCTTCATCTTCTATGTGCCGCTCATTGGAGCGCTGCTGCTGGCGCTACCCCTAACGCTGGACCGCGTTGGCGTCGCGCGCACCTACCTGAGCGTGGCTAAAGCCGTAATTTTGCAACTGCGACACTTCATTCGCTTGCCAGGCCCGCCAAGTACGCGTTAATCTCGCTGCGACCCCCATATATCAGGAGCCCACATGGACTCCTGATTTCTTTTCGATAACGCCTGCTGTTGCCGCCACTCCCTACCTATGGCATACTTGCGCGGTTATCTAAGGGGTGCTCATTCAATGCCGCCAATCCCGGCCCATACGTATACGTCCGTGGAAGATGTGCTTGGCTATTACCTAACGAACTCGCCACCCGATCATGCTTTATGGAAAACGATCGAGTGGCGGCTCTTTCGTAGCTATGACTATCCGGCACCCGTGCTTGATCTTGGCTGTGGTGATGGCGTCTTTGCCAAATTGGTCTTCGACCAGCCCTTGACCGCCGGCATTGATATTCTCGGCGGTCGGGTTCGTAAGGCCAGTGCTACGGGCGCTCATACATTGCCGGTCACTGGCGATGCAACCACGATGCCGTTTGCAGCGAATAGCTTTCGCACCATTTTTAGTGGCTGTGCCATGGAGCACGTACCACCGATGCCCCAGATGCTAGATGAAATCGCGCGCCTCTTGCAGCCGGGCGGCCAACTCATTACCACGGTGCCCAGCGGCTATTTCAGTGAATACCTGCAGGTGCCAACGTTGCTCCGGCGCTGGGGTTGGGAGGCAGGAGCACAATGGTATGGCCGGCTGATTCCACGTCTGCTCACCATGGTGCATCTCTACCATCCTGCCCATTGGCGTAATCTCCTGGCCGATGCCGGTCTCGAATTGGTTGAGGCCCGCCACTTCTTGCCCCGCCCTGCCACCGCGCTATTTGATAAATTGGTCATTGTCGGCAATATGGTACAGCCGTTCTTATGGACTGTCCGTGGAACTAAGCTCCACGAGCTTTATGTCCAATGGATGCAAAAGATGCTCCTGCCATATATGCTGGCCGACGCTCCGACGGGCGGCGCGCTGCTGCTCGTGGCTCGTAAGCCCGGGAACTGAAATGGATCAAAACCAGTGCTACTCATGCACACAAACTGCTCACCTAGACACCCTACCAATTCGCGAACGCATCTACGACGATGGTCTGTGGCGGGTCGCTCATTCCTTTAACAGTGCCCTCCAGGGCTGGTTAGTCGTCGTGCCGCA
>JBBRHB010000601.1:0-3638 GCA_038223355.1 Chloroflexales bacterium | reverse complement strand
ACATTGAGATCATGCGCCAGGCCAAAGTCGGAGGCATCGGTGATGATGTAATACACCGGCGTCCCGTTGAAGTCACCCTTATGCAGCCGGAAGGTGGCAAAATGGTGGGTCAGGTTAACACCAAGCATGCTTTTGACCGTGAACTTGCTTTCAGGCAGGTACGTATCGCCGGGAGCTGCGTTGCGGGTGAAGGCCGATAGCATCAAGGTCGCCGCGACCGTGAGCACAATGACGAACAGGCTTTTTCGCCTCATGGGGAACTCCTTCAGGATTGTAGCTGTTTGCCGCCGTACGAGCGTGTGGGAACGTCCGCTCCTTTGTTGGTAAGGCGGAGGACGGGCGCATGGGCTGCGGCTCACCACCCATTACCCACTGCTCCGCCGGATGCCTGCTTGGATCGCCGCGCCGGGTTCGTCGTACACCTCGACGGCGTGCGGACCGGGGTCGTCACACCACGTGTAATAGCCGATCCCGATACTGGCGACTGCAACATAGACAGAACACTGTTGGCCGTGAAACTTGACCCACCCGTTGCTGGGTGAGACGTCGCCTACCAGCCCGCAGGCGTGCATAGCTGCCACCAGTTGTATCATTCGTCCTCTGCGGCGATTGGGCGGCAGGCTTGCCGCCTGCACCCGATCCTTGCCTCCCACTCTAGCAGACAGGCGTAAACAGGACGGTAAGCAAAGGTAAACATATGCGTAACAATTGGTGAACAAACGTAAACGGTGCGACCGAAGATCGAGGATCTGCAGACCATCAACTGCCAGAACCGCGGCCGGGCGGGCCGCGATGCCGATGGTCAGCGGTGTGTGCTCGTGGTGACGCTCAGGAGAGCCGAACGAAGCGGTACCCGATGCCCCACTCGGTCTGGATGTAGTGCGGATGATCTGGATCATCGCCGAGCTTATGGCGCAAGCGCCCCACAAACACTTTCAAGTAACTCGTATCGCTCGCATATTCGGGACCCCAGACCCGCTCCAGCAGCAGCTGATGCGAGAGGACGGTACCGGCATGGCGCACGAGTTCTTCCAACAGGCGATACTCCGTCGACGTCAGATGGACGACCGTACCGCTGACACGCACACTATGTGTGCCACCGTCTAACACGAGATCCCCGACGACCAGCGTCGATGGTGCGGCTGTTGGACTCCCCTGGACGCGCCGGAGCAGGGCGCGCAGTCGGGCCAGTAATTCCAGATGGTCGAAGGGTTTCGTCAGGTAGTCGTCGGCCCCCAGATCGAGCGCACGAATCTTGTCCACCGTGGCACTGCGCACCGTGAGCATGAGGATCGGCACCTGCGACACCGCGCGGATGCGCTGACAGACCTCGAAGCCGTTAGGTGGTGGCATCTCAACATCCAGGATCACGAGATCCGGCTGCTCCTCGGCAAAGGCACGGAGCGCTTGCAGACCGTCCTGGGCGATGGTGATCATGGCGTCCGGCCAGCACATGCGTGTGCCAAAGGCGACCACCTCGGCAACATCCGTCGCATCGTCGTCGATCAGCACCTTTAAGGTCATCTCGTTCCTCCCGCGTGGACCACTGGTAACACAACCCAAAACACCTTGCCTTGGGGGTAGTCATTCTCCGCCCAGATCCGTCCGCGGTGTATTTCGACGATCGCGCGGGCAATGGCCAAGCCCAGCCCAGAGCTGCTATCGGCCGAGGTCAGATGATGAAAGCGCTGAAAAATATTGTCAATCTCCGTAGCAGGGATGCTAGGACCATCGTCGCGGATGGAGAAGACGATGTTGCCGTCCACGACGTTGCCGCCGATGCCAATGTGCGTGCCAGGTGGCGTGTGGCGGTGGGCGTTTGACAGCACGTTCACGACGAGCTGTTCCAGCCGAAAGGCGTCACCTTCCAGTACGAGGGGCTCGGACAAATCGATCTCCAGCACCTGTTGCTTTTCAACAATCAGAGGATGGACGGCCGTCAGTGCCCGCATGACCACCGCCCGAAAATCAAGCTGAGCCATTGCGAGTACCAGGGTGCCGGCCTCGAGCTGGTTGTTCGCCAGCAGATCGTCAATCAGCACGTTGAGGCGCTCGATGTTGCGTCGCGCATTCGCCAGGAGGTGGACTTCATCCGGCCGTAGCCGATCCAGCGTACTTGCCTCCAAGAGCCCCAGCCCTGCGCGTGTCGCTGTGAGTGGGGTCCGCAGCTCGTGGGAGACGTTCGCAACGAAGTCCGTTCGGATGCGATCAAGCTGTTCCAGCCGCTCGGCGCTGCTCTGTACGGCCTGCGTCAGGGCTTGTTCCAGCAGCAGGCGGCGGCTGACGATCGCCATCCCGAGTCCGATCAACACCAGCATGATCACCCGTGCACCGACCAAGCGCAGGTCCATCTGGCTAAGCACGAAGGCGCGCAGCAGGCCGTCAATACTGGCAGCGACCAGGGCTACGACGCCGGTAAAGATCACGGTATGCTGTACCGTCAAGCTCGCTGCTGCGCAATCGACGGCCAGCACAAACAGCACAAATAGTGGTCCGCCGGTTTCACCACCGAGAAAATACAGTAGCGCGGCAGCGGGCAGATCAAGGATGGCGCCCCAGGCGAGTGCACGAGGTCCGGGTAAGCGCATTTTGACGAGATCACCGACCAGACTGTATGCAGCGAAGCCCAGCATCAGGACCCAGGTCGGTACTCTGACCAGACTTGGCGTGGGCATCACGACCGTAATAAGGAGCACGATGGCAATGGTGGCCCAGCGTAAGCGGAACAACATTCGGCGTAAGAAGCGCTGCGGTTCCGTTACTTGGAGCATCCCATTACTGGCGAGCTGCCTCATTGCCATTCTCCTCGCCGACCATAAGGCACACGCATCTCACATCCCGGCGGCTTGACCGCCCGGTGATGAGATCATGAGTCCATCAGCGGTCAAGGCATTGAAGCAAGAACGAATCCACAGTGGGTATGTGGCACAGCGAAGCAGCAATTCTCCTTTTGGATTTTGCATAGGTGCATACCACTCCAGTGGCGCATATGTAGGTTGTGTAAGGGACAATTCGGTTCAGTATCGATGCAATTCCCGCATGTCCTCGCTGCTATCTTGAGTCAAAATCATGCAAGAGGTGTTCGCTTTCGGTGGTACTGGAAGAGCAACTCGCTCCATTTACATGCACGCTCACCTACCCTGTTCCAAAAGGAGAATTGCTGACAGCGAAGCGGCAGGGCTGGCCCTGCCGCCTCCATGATCCATCAAGTAGGACGGCGGCGGTGCTCCGTGCGCCGCCTGATCCTTTACTTGGCCGCGATCCCCAACCCTGCCCCGCCGGGCAGCGCCGCAACGACCGTCTGGATTTTGACCAGACTGCCATCGTTCCCGACGCTGAAGGCATCGATGGTGCCGGTGGCTGAGTTGCGCGCGTAGAGGTACTGGCTGTTGCCACTAAAGGTCTCATCGCTCGCTCCGGCGGGGCCGCTGGTAGTACCTGCGATGGGATTGAGCAAGACCAGGGTGCCGTCCGAGTTCACCAAGAAGCTCGAAATATCGCCGGTGCCAAAGTTCGTGGTGTAGGCGTACTTGCCATTATCCGTATTGACGAGCCAGCAGGTATCCGAGCGCCCATCGCGCGTCGTCGGACCAACGGCGGTTAAGGTGCCGTCGGTGTTGATGGTATAGGCTGCTGCT
>JBBRHB010000600.1:0-3641 GCA_038223355.1 Chloroflexales bacterium | reverse complement strand
CGTACGTAACCTGGAGCGCGAGCTTGCGGCACTATGCCGGAAAGCGGCCCGCAAGGTTGCTGATACGGATGAGCAAGTCAAGGTCGCTATCGACGCCAAGGATATCCCTGACTATCTCGGGCCCGAAAAGTTCTCGTTCGGCTCCGCCGAGGCGAAGGACGAAATCGGTGTGGCAACGGGCGCGGCCTATACCGTTACCGGCGGTGATCTCCTTCAGTTCGAAGTCTTGCCGCTGCATGGCAAAGGCGAGTTGCGGCTCACCGGCCAGCTTGGTGACGTGATGAAAGAGTCGGCAATGACAGCTATGAGCTATGCGCGTTATCGCTCCGCCGACTTTGGCATTCCGGCGTCGTACTTCGAAGACCACTCGATCCATATCCATGTGCCGGAAGGCGCAGTACCCAAGGATGGTCCCTCGGCGGGTATTACCCTGACGACCGCGTTGGTCTCGGCGATGACCGGCCGTGCAGTGCGCAAGGATGTGGCGATGACCGGCGAGATCACCTTGCGGGGCAAGATTCTGCCCATCGGTGGCCTGAAGGAAAAAACACTGGCCGCACATCGCGCCGGGATCAAAACGTTCCTCTTGCCACAGGAGAACGCGAAGGATATTGTGGAGCTGCCGGAAAAGGTGCGTAGAGAGTTGGAGCTGATTCCCGTCGATAACATGGATCAGGTGCTGGCGATTGCACTACGGCCACTGAACATTGCCGTCACGCCGCCGGTGCCAGCACCGGTTCCACCACCGGTCATCACGGTAGCCTAACGACCCCTCCACCTGCCCCTTCCCCGTTGCGACGAGGGAGGGGCATTTTTTTGTATAATCACGCTTGACGCGTCTTGTTCGCGCCTTTATAGTAGGGGTACGTAGTGGAAACCATTCCATAATGGCGACAATCAAGGAAGTAGCTCAACAGGCGCGCGTAGGTGTTGGCACAGTCTCGCGGGTGCTGAATAATGCCAGTGCGGTCCATCCCGAAACGCGGGCGCGAGTACAGCGCGCGATTCTTGAGCTTGACTACCACCCGAACCACGCGGCGCGCCAGCTCGTAACGGCCCAAACCTTGACTATCGGCGTCATCCTCCCTTTCTTGGTGCGGCCGTTCTATGTGAACGTGCTGCAAGGCATAGCAGCAGCCGTGCTGCCATCCCGCTATCATTTGAATATTTTTAACGTCGAGACCGCTGCCATTCGCAGGTATTATTTTGAAGAACTGCCCTTTCGTGGCCGAGTCGACGGACTGATTGTCATCTCGTTACCGCTGGAGCAAGCAGATGTGGAGCAGCTACGGGGAGCCAGCATCCCAACGGTGCTGATCGATGGCTGGCATCCGGAAACCGCGTCCGTGGGCATGGACAATCGAGCCGGTGCCCGCCTTGCGGTCGAGTATTTGATTGGGCGAGGGCACCAGCGGATCGCGTTTATGAGCGGCCCACTCGATGAGGAGTTGCACTTCCAAGTGAACCGCCATCGCTTAGAGGGTTACCATGCAGCGCTGGCAGCGCACGATTTGCAGGCCTATCCGTCGATGGAGCAATCGGGGATCGATACATATGAAGGTGGTGCCAGGATGACCGAGCAATTGCTCGACCTGGCCCTACCGCCGACAGCTATTTTTGCCGCCAGCGACGTCCACGCGCTTGGTGCATTACAGGCTGCCGCCAAACGCGGCTTACGCGTGCCAGAGGATGTGGCGATTATGGGCTATGATGATATCGAGCTCGCACCTTATGTTAATCTAACGACCATCCGGCAACCGATGGCTGAGATGGGACGCCGCGGGGTTGAGTTGCTGATGGAGCAGCTTGGGGAGGAGCCACCACGCCTCGTCCATGAAGTATTAATGGCGACACTTGTACCCCGCAGAACGGCTTAGTTGCAGATGAGGACACGCCATGAGAGCGGGAGATAGCACAACCATCGATATTCTGGCACTTTGTGAGGCGCTGGTCGATCTGATTTCGCTTGAACGCGGCGCGTCGCTGGATGATGTGGACTCCTTCAAACGCTATCTAGGTGGGGCACCGATTAATGTCGCGGCGACAGCAGCGCGGCTTGGTCGTTCGTCGGCAGTGATCGCGCGTGTCGGCCACGACGCCTTTGGTCGCTTCATCCGCTCGGAGGTACGGCGGCTCCAGGTGGAAGATACCTATCTGCAGGTCGATGGCCAGCACCCTACGACACTGACCTTTGTGGCCAGCACGACCGGTACGCCCGATTTTTTGATGATCCGCGGCGCTGATGCCTTCCTTCAAGCGATACCGGAGCCCAACGGCCTCCATGCAAGTGCACCACTTGTTCAGGCGCTAGAGCGAGCGAAGGCCCTACATGTCTCGATGAATGCCCTATCGTTGGAGCCCTCCCGTAGCACGGCGATCGACGCCATCAAGCAAGCACATGCACGCGGACTGGTGGTTTCCCTTGACCCCAACTACCGGCCACGGATTGGGCCGGATGCCGCGACACTCCATCACCTGTTGCGCGAGGTTTGTCCATTAACGACGTTGCTCAAGCCCTCGCTCGACGACGCGAGCGCGATCTTTGGACCGGGTTACACTAAGGCAGAGTATATCGAACGCTTTCAGGAGTATGGCGCACACCAGGTGCTATTAACTCTGGGCAAGGATGGCGTCTTAGTGGCAGATGGGGCAAGCCATACCGCCTTGATGGCGGAGCCGATCGATGTAGTGGATGCGACAGGAGCCGGCGATGCATTCACGGCCGGAGTGCTACTGGCCTTGATCGAGGGACTGGATCTGGTAACGGCCGCCCGGCTGGGCCAGCGCGTAACGGCGGCGAAGCTACGCGCCGTCGGCCACAGCGCTATGCTACCCAGTTGGACAACCCTGCGCAACAGCGAATAAGAGGGCTAAAGCAAGGATTGAGGAAAACGCTATGACGACGGGACTCACACTGAGGATGGAGGAACTCCGTGCCGCACTGCCGCAGCCAGAGCTACCACAACGGCCTGAGCTGGTGGAGTTGTACTGGTATGCGTGGAAGCTGGCAGCGCGTATGGTTCGGCATGGCACTCCCGAAAATCACTTCAGTCCAACGTATGTCGACGCCGCCTTCGGCGGCAACATCTTCCAATGGGATACATGCTTCATCGCCGCCTTCGCCCGCTATAGTCGCGAGCTGATTCCGGTGTTGCCGGCCTTCGATAACTTCTACCGGCTGCAAGACGCCGATGGCTATATCGCCCGCGAATATCGCTGGGAGAACGGCGCACGGCTATGGGCCAAACGCAGCGGCGATTCACTCAATCCACCACTGTTTGCCTGGGCTGAATGGCAGGTCTACCGCTTGACTGCTGACCGTGAACGACTACGCACGGTCTGGCCGCACCTCGATAGCTATTACCGCTATCTTGAGCAGTGGCAGCGCAACGATGACGGCACCTACTGGATCACCGATATGGGCTCGGGTATGGACAACACTCCGCGCTTTGCCGCCGGTTGGATCGACATGACCTGTCAGCAGGCGCTGAACGCCAGTATGCTAAGCACGATTGCGCGGGAACTCGGTGATACTGCAGGCGCTGAACGATATCGCGAGCAGCACCAAACAATTGCGAACGTTATTAATAGCCGCATGTGGGACGAGGCAGCGGGCTTTTATTGGGACGTGGACGCAGCAG
>JBBRHB010000599.1:0-3647 GCA_038223355.1 Chloroflexales bacterium | reverse complement strand
ACCCACTCCCACGTCATGCCCGGGAATCGTGTGTTGCCAACCCACAGGGGTATCATTATCACGCGAGGCCTCCAGGAATGGGCCTGTCTGCTCCCGCAGGAACTACCCTTTGCCGCAGTCGCACGCCTCCTCGGCTGGCAGACAGATGACGACGACGTGCTCTCGGACACAACGATCCGGAGTCTGGTACGTATGCATGGTCAGATGATCCGGCAAGCTGAACAGGCGGAAGTGACCGCCTTGGCGAGCCGCACCGACCTCGCAGCCTTGGACCTGCGCCTCGTGCCGCACGAGCAACGGCGGCACCGCGCTGGGTGGCCAGCGGAACTGAACGCAGCGGTGGACGCGGCGGTGGCGAATGAGCAGGTCTGCCCTCCTGAGGGCGTGTCGTGGGCCGATTGGGAGCGCGTGCTTCTCGCGCGGCGAGCACAGGCGACCTGTCCCATCGAGAACTTGCGCCAGCTTGGGCCAGCGGTGGAACCGAAGCAGGTCCTGCTCACCGTCGACGAAGTGCTCACGCGCCGCCCGAAGCCCGGTCATTTTCTGGAACTACGCACAGCACGAATCATGACCGAGCAGGGCTTTCGGTACCTGAGTGGCGTGGGCACGACCTTCCTCCAGTCCTTGCAGGTCGCGGTCCTGCTCTGCCTGGGAGCGCTTAACTCCCTGCTCCTGATCGCGGATGGAGCCCGCTGGATCTGTTTTTGATATTCTAAAAGTTGACCACCCCACGGTGATTTTGATCGTCGAACCGTTGACCACTGGGGTAGTTTCTCTGCTAGGGTTGCAGGAAGTTCCCGCAACCCGCAACGCTAGCAGAGGTGGAGATGATACCAGTGGAAGAACGTGCCCGCATGCGTCATGCCTACTATATCGAGCACCAGTCGATTCGCCAGATCGCCCGTGAGTTGAGCGTCGCGCGCCAAACGGTGCGCAAAGCCTTAGAGGCCGCCGACGCGCCACCCTATACGCGCCGTCAGCCCCGGCCGGCACCCATCCTTGGCCCATTTACCGCGCGCTTAGATGCCCTGCTCACCGAGAATGAGCACCTGCCGCCAAAACAGCGCTATACCTCGCACAAGCTCTTCACGCTCCTGCGCGCAGAAGGCTACCAAGGCAGCGAGTCCCGCATCCGCGTCTACGTCAGCCAGCACCGCAGCCGCCAGCGGCGACCCGCGGTCTTTCTCCCGCTCGAATTCGACCCTGGTCAGGATGCCCAGGTTGATTGGGGCGAGGCGCTGGTGCTCCTCGCTGGCGAACAGGTGACCATCCAACTGTTCGTGATGCGCTTGTGTTACTCGCGGCGCACCTTTGCAATGGCCTTTCCCACGCAACGGCAGGAAGCCTTCTTTGAAGGGCATGTGCGTGCCTTTCATGCCTTCCACGGTGTGCCGCACCGCCTGACCTACGACAATCTCACGACCGCCGTCAAGCCACGCCTCGTTGGCCGCACGCGTCAGGAGCAGCAGGCCTTTACCGTTTTCCGCAGCCACTACCTCTTCGACAGTCATTTTTGCACGCCCGGTCAGGGCCACGAGAAAGGAGGCGTCGAGCATGGGGTTGGCTATGTCCGCCGCAATTTCCTGGTGCCCTTGCCCGACGTGGAGTCGTTCGACGAACTCAACGACCGCCTGCTCCAGGCGTGTCAGCAGGATGACCTGCGACACGTGCATGGGCAAGCGACCACGATCGGCATGGCCTGGCAGCTGGAACAGCCGCTGCTGCGCGCATTGCCATCCCACGACGTCGCCTGCTGCGTCACGCTGAGTGGGACGCTCACGCCCTACAGTCAGGTCATCTTTGAGACCAATCGCTACTCGGTGCCGGTCGACCGAGCCACGGCGCAGGTGGTCATTCAAGCGTATCCCTTTCGGATCGACCTGCTGCACCACGAGCAGTTGCTTGCCAGCCACCCGCGCTGCTACGGCCGTGACCAGGATGTCTTTGATCCGCTCCATTATTTGCCGCTGTTGGAACAACGCCCGGGTGCCTTTGAGCATGCCAAACCGCTGCGTCGCTGGCGTGAGCGCTGGCCGGTGGTCTACACCCGGCTGCTGCACATCCTGCGTGACGCGCACCCCGACGGGCGTGGGGTGCGCGAGTTCGTGCAGGTCCTGCGACTGCATCTGGAGCACCCCGCGCCGCTGGTTGAAGCGGCGATCACGACTGCGCTGGCGAGCGGCTGTCCCCACCTCGCTGGTGTCCGCCTCTGTCTGCACCACATCGTGCATCCGTCCGTCGTGCCAGCTCCCGTCGATCTCACGGACCGTCCACAGCTGGCGACCGTTGGCACGCAGCCGCTCAGCCTCGCGTGCTACAACCAGTTACTTGCGGGAGGCACCTAATGGAGACAACCATGTTACTGGAGAGCTATCTCAAAGCCTTACGGTTGCCCGCCTTTGTGCAGCAGTACCGGCGGATGGCCGAAGATGCCGCGCGCGACAACCTCAGCTACGAGCGCTTCTTATTCGCCTTAGCCGAACAAGAAGTGCAGCAACGGGAAGCGCACCGCCGCAGCCAGTGTATCCGCGCAGCGCGGTTTCCGGTGTTGAAAGAACTTGCGGACTTCGACTTCAGCCTGGTGCCGGCGGTCACCAAACCGCTCATACTGGAGCTCGCGCAAGGGCACTATATTCAGAAGGCCGAGCCGGTGCTGCTGGTGGGCAATCCTGGCCTGGGTAAAACCCATCTCGCAACGGGCCTCGCGTTGGCTGCCTGTCGCCAGGGACACCGCGTGCGCTTCTACACGGCGGCTGAACTGGTGAATGAGCTGATGCAGGCGCAAGATGAGCGGCGGCTGGGGCGGGTACTTGCCCATGCACGGAAACAGCAGGTGATCGTGCTCGACGAACTGGGCTTCATTCCCTTTTCGGCGTTGGGAGCTCAACTGATCTTTCAGTATTGCTCGGCGTTGCACGAACGGGTGGCGGTGATCATGACCACCAATCTGCGGTTTGCCGACTGGACGCAGGTCTTTGGGGACGAACGGCTCACAGCCGCCTTGTTAGATCGACTTACGTTCAAGGGCCATATTGTGGAGTTGGTCGGGGAATCGTATCGCTTTCGGGAGCGGCTGCAACGGCAAACGGGTGTGACGGCTGTTGGGTAACATTTATACACAAAGGAGTATGAACGATGGGCGCAAAAACGGCAACCATTACGTTAGTCTACCCACGCGGCACAGCCCAGCCCTGGGTTGGTGAACTGGACGACCCGGCCACCCCGGAGACCCACATCTCAGTGAATACGGCCGCATGGTTTGCATGGCTGGCAGCGCCCACGACCACCAGTTTTTCGTATCCAGTGTACGACCACGCGCATGGCTATGTGGATGGCTTCATGACCGTCCGCAAAGAACGGCGGCAGCGCGGCACGCGCTATTGGGTCGCCTATCGCCGCTCTGGGGGCCGCCTCCACAAGGTCTATTTGGGAGCAACGCTCACGCTCACCCAGGAAGCGCTTGATACGCTCGCTCAGATCTTTCTTGCGGCTGGTCAGGCGGGAGGGAGCCACGCGGGGACGGACGGAGCTTCTAGATAGGAAAGGAGGTGATCTGCTCATGGCGATGGTCGACCGCGCACGTGCTTCATCTCACGACAGATGATGCGTCGTGGTCACCTTTTCCGCGATCAAACGGTCAACTTTTC
>JBBRHB010000598.1:0-3652 GCA_038223355.1 Chloroflexales bacterium | reverse complement strand
GGCCACAGCATGCTAGCGAACCAGACGCGCCGTTGTTACACCGTCGCCACCTTCGCCGTCGATACCGGCCGCGTATGAGGCGACGAGCGGATGGGCAACCAGCACGTCACGCACGATCTTGCGCAGCGTGCCGGTGCCCTTGCCATGCACAATCCGCACCTGATCGAGATTCGAGAGATACGCGTCGTTTAAGTAGCGGTCAAGCAGAGCATCGATTTCGCTGGCGCGCATCCCGCGCAAATCTAACTGCATCGAGACATCACGCACCGGAGTTGAGGGTGCGCGTTGTGGCTGGGTTGGTGTGGCGACGCTGGTACGCTCGCCATCACCACCTTTAAGGCGGCGCAGTTCACGCAGATCGACCCGCATGCGAAAGCCACCAACCTGTATATCGGCCTCGCCAGCCTCCTGGTCGACTTCCAGGATCTCGCCATCAAGCTTGACCGAGGCGACATGCACACGGTCGCCGGATTGAAAGGGCCGAGGAGCTTGCACAGCAGGCGTCGGGGCGGGACGTGTCTGGCGACGAGAGTCAACGCGCTCGTCCACTGCCTTGAGGCGCTCCTCTGCCTGCTGCATCCATTCACGGGTGACTGAGACGGCACGGGTATCATCGCGCAGCCTGCGAACTTCCTGACGCGCGTCACGGAGCTCGCCATCCAACTGCGATTCAAAAGTACGCAGGCGCTCCTCACGCTCTTGCTCGAAGCGGTTAAGCTCCTGTTGCAGCTGGTCGCGGATCTTTTCGGTATCCTCACGCAGTTCCGCAGCACGGGCGCGCTCACTGACAGCGGCTTCGCGCTCACGAGCGATGCCCGCCAGCAAATCCTCGACCGCTTCGCTTTCCGTGGAAAGAAACGAGCGTGCCCGCTCGATCAAGGCACTCTCGAGACCAAGGCGTGAGGCAATCGCGAGCGCGTTAGAGCGTCCGGGCAGCCCAACTTCTAGCCGGTAGGTCGGTCTTAAGGTTTCGGTATCAAAGGCCACCGAGCCGTTTTCGACACCGGGCGTAGTATAGGCATACGCCTTTAGCTCGGCATAGTGCGTCGTACCAATCATTAAACAGTTCAGGTCGAGCAGGCGCTCGATGATCGCGCGCGCCAAGGCAGCACCTTCGGTCGGATCGGTGCCGGCTCCCAACTCGTCGAACAAAACCAACGCGCGTGATCCCAACCGTTCGCGTTGCAGTGTGTCAAGAATAGTGATGATATGCGTCATGTGCGACGAAAAGGTCGATAAGGATTGTTCGATGCTTTGCTCGTCGCCAATATCGGCAAAAATACCCTCAAAGATAGGCAGCCGCGAACCCCACGCGGCAGGAATATGCAGGCCAGATTGGGCCATGACCGCTAGCAGGCCGGCCGTTTTCAGGGCCACAGTTTTGCCACCGGTATTAGGGCCCGTAATCAGCAGAATCCGCACCTGATCGGGACCCCCACCCAGCCACAAGTTCGTTGGCACGACGGTGCCCTGGTTGAGGAGCGGATGGCGGGCTTGTACCAGCCGCAAAGCGACCCCATCCGGAATACGTTGCACTGCTTCGTCGTCGCCTGGCTGCAGGGCAAAGGTGGCCGGAAAGAACTCGGGCGGCTCCTGGCCCGCAATTTCAGCTTCAACACAATGCAGCTCGGCGCTATAGCGACCTTTCGCAAACAAGAGATCGATCTGCGCCAACGCGTCAACACCCGTTTTGATCCGCAAACCATGACCGCCGACCTGGGCAGATAAGATCTGTAAGATACGAATAATTTCTTGCTGCTCGGCAATTTGCAGTTCACGCCAGCTATTATTAAGCTCGACGGTAGCCAACGGTTCAACGAACAGTGTCGCGCCGGTGTTAGATTGATCATGCACGATGCCGCGTAGCGAACGGCGGCCGGTCGCTTTGATCGGGATGACATAGCGGCCATCACGCATCGTAATGATCGCCTCCTGCAGGACCGCTGCGTAGGTCGGCGAACTAACGATACTTTGTAATCGCTCCATGAGCCGGGCATGCGCTACCCGGGCTTGCGCACGAATCCGGCCGAGATCGGGTGAGGCACTGTCCAGCACTTCGCCGCCACCATCGAAGGTACGGTCGATGATTGCTTCGATCTCCGGTAGGTCGACCAGCACATTGGCCAGATCAAGTAAGGGAGCATAGCTTTCGGGGAGCTTGAGCAACGCATAGCGCAGCTCGCGCATCGCCCGTAAGGTGGCACCCACCTCGATCAAGGCCAGCGGTTCCAGCATGCCACCGCGTTGGGCAAGCTCAACCTGCGGCCGAATATCACGCGCACCACCGATGGTGATCTCGGGGTGATCATCATACAACCGACGGGCTGCAGTGGTGGCGCGTTGTGCACGCCGTACCGCTGCCGGGTCGTCATCGGGTAGGAGCGCGCGAGCAAGCGCCTGACTGGCACTGAACGCCGTATGTGCTGCCAGTCGCTCTCGAATGCGATCAAACTCCAATGTTTGAAGTGTTCGTTGTTCGATCATAGTAATTTTATTGGCCCGGGTTAAAAAAGGAAACAGCCGCGTCCGGCAAGAAAGGTGATACGCTGTGGTAGACGGTCGGTAGGACATTACGTATCATCAGCTTCCGAATCGTTGAATCACGGACACTCGACTGAAACAGCGCGGTAAGCGGAAAACTTGCCGTCTGAGCCAGGTCGAATTGTACAAATATATAGTTCAAGACCATCGAAATAATGCCGGTTACAAGTACCGCCAGGGCGAGACCAACAACTGTGCCAAGAATGCGATCCAGGTAATCCAGACGACCAGGCATGCGCAAGTAGCGAAACGTGTATAGGCCGGCGGCGAGCAAGACAGCGAAGGCGATAAACAGAATCAGGAAAAAGCTAATGCCATTGGCTACCTGTGATGCCGTCCCCCGCCGCGTAAAAAGTACCGACAGAAATTGAAAATATAAGCCCGCCAAGACAACACTCGCATAAAACATGATCAAGCTGATCATAAGCTTGATCGTGCCATTGAAAAAGCCGAGTCCGATGGTCACAAGAAAGACGATAATGAGTAGAATATCAACAAAGGTCATGAAAGGACTCCTTTAGGCCGCGCGCAGTTCTGAGGGCAGACCAGTATAGCATGCCCACCAACGCACCCTCATCCTATACGACCCATGCAGAGATAGCTACAGGACCACGGTACAACCTCAGCCCTTACCGCCGGAGAGCGGTGCTTGCCACTGAGCACTGGCACCTTGCATTTCGCTCCGCACAATCGCATCGGTCATACGTGCCACCCGAACGATCGGTTCGACATCATGGATACGCACAATGTCGGCGCCGGCTTGTATGCCCAGAGCGACCGTGGCCCCGGTTCCTTCGACCCGTTGATCCGGCGGCAGATCGAGCACCAAGCCGATAAATGATTTACGGGACGTGCCCAGCAGGAGGGGCAGACCCAGCGCACCTAGCTCGCTCAAGTGGCGCAAAAGGTCGATGTTCTGAGCCGGCGTCTTGCCGAAGCCAATCCCCGGATCAATGATGATCTGTTCCCGCTGGATGCCGTAGTCGTGAGCCAGCGCCACGCTTTCCCGTAACTCACGGATGATATCCCCAAGCAGATCGGTGTATTGGATCGCGCGATAGTGACCACCCTGCGAACCCGTGCTTGGTCGCGCCCGCCGGTTATGCGTTAA
>JBBRHB010000597.1:0-3667 GCA_038223355.1 Chloroflexales bacterium | reverse complement strand
GGCGCATGGCCCGCTCGTCAAAGAAGCTGGCTTTGCCCAAGGGGGTGTTGACCAGCAGATCGATGTCGCCGTTCTTGATTAAGTCGATCACATTCGGGCGGCCCTCATTGACCTTGTACACGGTCTGGCAGGGAATACCATGCGCTTCGAGCACGGCAGCCGTGCCGCTTGACGCTATGATCTGGAAGCCGAGGTCCTTGAAGCTGTGGGCGACCGGCAGCGCGTTGAGTTTGTCATGGTCGTTGACCGAGAAAAAGACGGTGCCGTTGACCGGTAATTTGTGGTCACAACCGAGTTGGGCTTTGGCGAAGGCTTCGCCAAAGGTGGCACCGCTGCCCATGGCCTCGCCGGTCGAGCGCATCTCCGGGCCGAGCACCGTGTCAACGCCGGCAAACTTGCTCCAGGGGAAGACGACCTCCTTGACATGGAAACCGTTGATAGCAGGCTCGTTGGGAACAGCCAACTCAGCGAGAGACTTACCGGCCATGACTTGGGCGGCGACTTTGGCCCATTGGACGCCGGTCGCCTTGCTAACGAAAGGCACCGTACGCGAGGCGCGCGGATTGACCTCTAGGACATAAACAATATCGCGCTGCAGGGCATACTGCACATTCATTAACCCAATCACGCCGAGCTTGCGTGCCAGGGCGTTGGTATAGCGGCGCATGGTGTCGAGGTGGTGCTCAGGAATCATGCTTGGCGGTAACATGGCGGCGGAGTCGCCCGAATGGACGCCGGCCAGCTCGATCTGGTGCATGATGCCGGCGATAACGACATCGGTGCCATCGCTAACAGCATCGACATCAAACTCGAAAGCATCTTCTAGGAAGCAATCAAGCAGGACCGGGTGGTCAGGTGACACGTCGACGGCCTCGCGCATATAGCGCTCCAGGGCGGCATCGTCATAGACAATCGCCATACCGCGTCCGCCTAACACATAGGAGGGGCGCACGACAGACGGGTAGCCGATGCGCCGGGCAACGTGTAGGGCTTCCTCGAAGGAGGTAGCGACACCATTCTCGGGCTGCGGAATCGCCAACTCCCGGAGAAGGGCACCAAAGCGCTCTCGGTCCTCGGCAAGGTCGATCGCCTCGGGGGGGGTGCCCCAGATGGGGACACCGGCGGCTTCGATACCACGCGCCAACTTGAGCGGTGTTTGACCGCCGAACTGGACGATTACCGGTGCGATCTGGGCATGGGGGGTGCCAGAGGTGAGCCCTGACTCCTCAGCCACGATATTCAAGACGTCTTCGAGGGTGAGCGGCTCGAAGTACAAGCGGTCGGCAGTATCGTAGTCGGTCGAGACCGTCTCGGGATTACAGTTGATCATGATCGTCTCATAGCCCAGATCACGCAAGGCAAAGACGGCATGGCAACAACAATAATCGAACTCCAGACCCTGGCCAATGCGGTTGGGACCACTCCCGAGGATAATGACCTTGGGACGGTCGACCGGCTGCGCTTCGCTCTCGGTCTCGTATGACGAGTACAGATAGGGTGTGTAGGCCGGGAACTCGGCAGCGCAGGTATCGACGCGGTGATAGGTCGGCAGGATACCGAGTGCTTCGCGGCGGGCGCGTACCAGTCCCACGGCACCCCGGATCGGTAGCTGCCCGCCACTATCGGTGGGACTAGCGGTAACCCGCAGGAGTTCGGCGAGCTGCGTGTCGCTGAGGCCAGCGCGCTTGGCGTCACGCATGAGATTGGGTGGCAAGCTCGCTAGGGTAAAAGCACGGATGCGACCTTCGAGGTCGAGCATGCGGGCGCACTGGGCAATGAACCATGGATCATAGCCACTGAGGCGGGCGACGGTGCGCTGGTCCATGCCACTTTGGAGCGCGTAGCGCACGTACAATGGCCGGTCGGGATGCGGGGTGATCAGCCGCTCACGAACGCGCTCGGTATCAATATCGGCTTTGCCGTCGGCACCCCAGCCCATGCGACCGATTTCGAGGCTACGAAAGGCTTTTTGCCAGGCCTCAGTAAACGTGCGACCAATCGCCATCGCCTCGCCGACCGATTTCATCTGTGTGCCGAGTGTTTGATCACTGCCGGGAAACTTCTCAAAGGCCCAGCGCGGCGCCTTGACGACGACGTAATCCAGCGTCGGCTCGAAGGAGGCAGGAGTTTCGCGGGTAATATCGTTAGGCAGTTCGTCTAGCGTATAGCCGCAGGCGACCTTGGCAGCAATTTTGGCAATGGGGAAGCCGGTGGCTTTGGAGGCCAGGGCCGATGAGCGCGAGACACGGGGATTCATTTCGATGATGATGACGCGGCCATCGCGCGGATTGACGGCGAACTGTACATTCGAGCCGCCGGTTTCCACGCCGACAGCGCTCATGACGCGGATGGCCATATCGCGTAGGCGTTGGTATTCGCGATCGGTCAGGGTTTGCGCCGGAGCAACAGTTAGGGAGTCGCCCGTATGCACGCCCATCGCATCAATGTTTTCGATCGAGCAGACGATCACCACATTGTCGGCGTGATCGCGCATGACTTCGAGTTCAAACTCTTTCCAGCCGATCAACGACTCTTCGACCAGCACCTGGTGAACAGGTGAGAGATCCAGGCCGTTTTCGATAATCGTGCGAAACTCTTCGATGTTGTAGGCGATACCACCGCCGGTGCCTCCAAGCGTAAACGACGGTCGAATAATCGCAGGAAAGCCGGTATCCCTGACGGTCGCGAGTGCCTCGTCAAGGGTGTGCACCGCATTGCTCCGTGCGACCGGGAGATCGGCAGCACGCATGGCAGCTTTGAAAAGCTCGCGATCTTCGGCTACCTCTACGGCATGAATCGAGGCACCGATAAGTTCGACCTCAAACTCGGCCAAGACACCGGCTTGGTCAAGTGCGACGGCCAGGTTAAGGGCAGTTTGGCCACCTACCGTTGGCAGCAGCGCGTCGGGCCGCTCTTTGGCAATGATGCGCCGCACGCTGGGAACAGTCAGCGGCTCGATATAGGTTGCATCCGCAAACTCCGGGTCGGTCATAATCGTGGCCGGATTACTGTTGACCAAGACGACGCGGTAGCCTTCCTCACGCAGCGCCTTACAGGCCTGCACACCCGAGTAATCGAATTCGCAGGCCTGACCAATCACAATTGGACCGGCACCTAGGATCAAAATCGTATGAATATCGGTTCGTTTCGGCATGAAGCGTCATTAGCTCCTGGCAATCTCAACCATTATACCGTTGATTGCGATATAGCCGTCTGTACGCCACCAATCGCGGACTGCATTGCCATGGGTTGCGCCCTTACCGGCGTTTTTGGAGCGCTCGTGAGCTAGGCAGATCGAGTACAATGACGGCAATGACTGTTAGCTTGATTTCGGTTTATGGATCAACAATTTGACTGGGATGAAGGAACATATGACATCGGACGATCTGATGCCGGAGTACGATGTTGACTACGGCACATCACGGCCTAATCGGTTTGCTGTTGCCAGTAATGAGCAAGTGGTTACTCTCGATCCAGACGTTGCAGCGGTGTTTAAGACCTCGGAAGCTGTGAACGCAGTTCTACGTGCATTGATTACTACGATACCACAAACTCGCGCTGGATAGCGACACTCAACTTCGGTATGGGCTCAATACATCCACATCGCTAAAACCATCTGGTATCTCCACACTGGCCACATTGGGATCGTGGGGACAGCGAATCAGGG
>JBBRHB010000596.1:0-3669 GCA_038223355.1 Chloroflexales bacterium | reverse complement strand
CTCCTAATCTGTGGCAGAGGCTGAAACCCGAATGGTGGGATGCAGCTCGTGTGAACGGTAAAATCTACACCGCGCCGATCTACAACGGTTGGACCAGCTACGCCGGTTTCTGGGCACGCGCCGACCTGATCGACAAGTACAAGTTCGACTGGAAGAACACCAAGAAGTGGGAAGACTGGGAACCGCTGTTTGATCAGATCCTGAAGAACGAGAAGGATGTGACGCCAATCCTTTCGTCGGATTACTGGGGCCAATTTTGGTACCCGACCTACTATGGCTATGATCCCATTGACGAGTCGATTGGCAGTGGGCGCGGTGGGAGCTTGCTCGGCGTGAAGGTCGGGGATACGAGTCGTAAAGTGCAGCTAGTCCTTGATACACCCGAGTATCGTCAGTCTATCGATCTTGCTCATAAGTGGTACACGAAAGGCTATCTGCTCAAGGATATTATTCCGGATAACGACATGGGAGCCAAGCGCTCACAGCTCAAGTTTGGCGTCTTCATGTTCCCCGGTACCGGCGACTTCTCTACCCAGGCGATGGCTGATACCGAATGGAATCACGTGCCGATCTATACCCAGCACCTTCAGCCGAAGACGCTGCTAACGACCGCAATTGGGCGAACTGGCTACTCCGTATGCTCTACGTCGAAGCATCCCGACCTAGCGGTGAAGTATATCGAGGAGGCCAACCAGAATGCCGACCTGCTCAATCTGCTGAACTTTGGTATTGAGGGCAAGCATTGGGTGTGGAAGGACAAGGCCAACAAGGTGATCGGCCTACCCCCCGGCCAGACCATGGACACGGCCTCATGGCTACCGAACGCATATTGGGAATTCGGTGACCGCCGCAACCTCTACCTGACCGACCCGACAGATGTTGGAGTGTGGGATCGTATTGACAAAGGCATCAACGCAGCCGACATCTCGCCGGTCATGGGCTTCACTTTCAACCCGAAACCGGTCGAGAACGAGATTGCACAAGTCAACACGGTGGCGAAGGAATTCGAAGGGCTGAACCGGGGCATGGTCGATAACATTGATAGCAAGCTGGCCGACTACAAGGCCAAGCTGAAGCAATCCGGCATTGACAAGATCATCGCCGAAGCGCAACACCAGATTGACGATTGGAGCAAGACTAACGCCAAAAAGTAGTACATCGTCGCAACGCTGAACAACGTCCACAAACGACAGCAAGGATACGTACCCACAGTATCCTTGCTGTTGCGGCCTGACAACGAGCCGGAAGACCATCGAGACGGTACGAAAGGAGCATGCGTATGCTGTCCACCAATGTGTTGCGCTACGGCGTTGATGCACCGTTACCTCCGTCTCGGACGCTACGTGCCGGTCCGCTCTCGCTCGTGTATCAAGCGGGTGACCTACGCTATATCCGACTGGGTACACATGAGGTGCTGCGGCGCGTGTACGTGGCCATTCGGGACCATAACTGGAGTACCGTGCCGGGAACGTTATCTGCCGAGGAGATCAATGAAGCGGCAGACGCGTTCCATATCTCTTACACGATGACGAATCATCACGACCCCGTCGACTTTCAATGGCAGGGGACGATTACCGGCGAACGGTCGGGAACGATCACATGGACGTTGGACGGCGAGGCGCACTCGACCTTTCTGCGCAACCGGATCGGCTTCTGTGTCCTGCACCCGGCGGCCTTGGCCGGCGCACGCTGCCACCTCCGGCACGTGGACGGCACGACGGCGGAGACAAGCTTCCCCCTGTCCATCGCGCCACAGCGCATCAGCGAGGGCCGCATCCATCCCTGCTATCCATTCGCCGAACTACAGTTGCTGGCTCACGAAGTGACGCCGGACGTGTGGGCCGAAGTCTGTTTTACGGGTGACATCTTTGAGCTAGAGGATCAGCGCAACTGGATCGATGGTTCATTCAAAACCTATAGCACGCCCTTACGATTGCCGTATCCGGTTGAAATCGCCGCGGGTACCCACGTACAGCAAGCTATTACCCTGCGCTTGCCGGGGCCTGGTGGCGCACTGCAGGTGGAAGAGCAGGAGCCTGCGCGCGTCCTCCCAACCTTTCACCTCCTGGCTTCAACGTTGCCGCAGCCGCTTTCACAACTCGGGTTGGGCGTGGCCAGTCATGGTAAACCACTGAGCACAACCGAGCTGTCACGGCTCCGGATGCTTCATCTTTCGCACCTGCGCGTCGATCTTATCCTGAGCAGTCAATATCAGCAGCACTTGCAACAGGCGACCAACGAGGCGAACGCACTCGGGCTCGCGCTTGAGATTGCGCTCTTTCTGAGCGATACGGCCGCTGCCGAATTGCGTGCGTTGCGTACGGTACTGGAACAATATAGTCCGCGCGTTAGCACGTGGCTTATCTTTCACGTCAACGAAGCAGTGACGGGCGCTCCCTGGATCAGGCTCGCCCGCGAGTACTTGACGGACTATGCGCCGCAGGCGGCCTTCGCGGCTGGCACGAATAGCTATTTCACCGATCTGAACCGCGGACGGCCACCCATCGTAGAGCTGGATCGTATCACCTACTCGGTCAATCCGCAGGTGCATGCCTTTGACAATAGCTCGCTTGTTGAGGCGGCAGCGACGATTGCGGCTACCGTTGAAAGTGCGCATGCATTGAGTGGTGGTAAGCCAATTATGATCTCGCCGGTCACCCTCAAGCCACGCTTCAATCCGGTGGCGGCCGGGCCGCCACCGGTAATGCTGCCAGGAGAGCTGCCACCGCAGATTGATCCGCGCCAGATGTCGCTCTTCGGTGCGGCCTGGACCCTCGCCAGCCTGAAGTACGTCATGGAAAGCGGTGTGATGAGCGTGACCTACTACGAGACCACTGGGCCGCTGGGTGTGATGTCGGCTGAACGGGGAGTAGCGGTGCCCGCACAGTTTCACAGCGTACCGGGCGGCGTGTTTCCGCTATACCACGTCTTCGCGGATATTGGTGAGTTTGCCGGTGGCACCGTCATGCCGTCCCGCTCAAATGACACGCTGGTGGTCGACGGTCTCGCTTTGCACAAGCAGAATATGCTGCGCATCATGCTCGCTAATCTGACCAACACTCCCCAACACGTTACTGTTGCGCTACCAAGCCGCCAGGCCTATGTGCGCTATCTTGATGAAACTAATGCCGCTCAGGCGATGCGTGAGCCAGAAACGTTTCGCGCCGAGCGCGGCTCCCGGATGATAAGCACCCAGGGCAAGTTAGAGCTGCACCTGCTGCCCTACGCCCTAGCCTGCCTTGATAGTCGAGCGCCAGACGCTGTGAATAATTCAGGAGAGGAACACAACCGATGAAAATCGCAGTCATTGGTGGGGCAGGGGCCATGGGCAGTATATTCGGTGGGCTGCTCGCCCATGCTAATAATGACGTGACCCTGATCGATGTGGCTGCCGCAGCCGTCGCCGCGATTAATAGTGAAGGTCTGCGTATTGACGAGCCGTCCGGCCACTCCCAAGTGATCAGATTGCCGGCTACGAACGATCCTGCCCAAGTTGGACCGGTTGATCTGGTCGTGGTCTTCGTCAAGTGTTACCACACTCCGAGCGCACTACAAAGCGTAGCACCCTTACTCGGCCCCCATACTGCGGTGCTTTCACTGCAAAACGGCTGGGGCAATGCGCCACGTATTGCGGAGATCGTGGGCCAGGAGCGCGTTTTGGTTGGTGTG
>JBBRHB010000595.1:0-3673 GCA_038223355.1 Chloroflexales bacterium | reverse complement strand
GAGGCGTAGGCCTTCATGGACGATCGACTGAGCCAACACGGTCGCGGTGGTGGTGCCGTCGCCGGCCACATCGTCGGTCTTAGTGGCCGCTTCGACCAGCAAGCGCGCGCCCATGTTCTCTAACGGATCCTTGAGTTCAATCTCTTTCGCAACGGTCACGCCGTCATGGGTGACGGTCGGCGAGCCGAACTTTTTGTCGATGGCGACGTTGCGACCGCGGGGGCCAAGCGTCGTCTTGACGGCATCAGCGACGGTGTCTACACCGCGCTTAAGTGCGCGGCGAGCCTCTTCATTGAAAACAACCTGTTTTGGCATTGCAGTTTTTAGCTCCGTACTGTATTAGGGTGTTCACGAACAAGTAGTTGGGCGTGCAGCGCAGCGCCACAGCGACGAGTGTGACTTACTTGGTGACGACGGCGAGAATGTCTTTCTCGGCGAGGATCAGATAGTCGATGTCATCCCACTTCACTTCTGTACCGGCATACTTGGCGAAGAGGACGCGGTCACCGGTCTTGACACTGACGGCGACGCGCTTGCCTTTGTCATCAAGCTTGCCTTCGCCGACGGCCATGATGGTGCCTTCCTGGGGCTTCTCTTTGTTCGCGGTATCGGGCAGATACAAGCCACCCTTGGTCTTTTCTTCTCGTTCCTGCGGCTTGATCACAACGCGATCAGCCAATGGGCGAATACTGAAATCCATACCTAGCGTTCCTCCTTAGAAACCTTGCTGACTTAGCAGTCAAAATAACTGAGTGCTAACCGGTCTCTATATTAGCGAGGATCGCGCAGATTGTCAAGGGCTAATTTGGCAGTCGATCAAAATGAGTGCTAAGATCAACACCGGTCACTGACGGGGGACACCAATTGTGCCGGTCATGTCCGCAGTTACATCTTGCGTCCCATCTGGCTGCACTGATACCTGGTAGCTGCCTACTGTTGTCGGCGGGATCGATAGTTGTGCGTTCTGATAGGTCTTCTGCGCTTGCCGGAGATATTCATCGCGTAATACAGATCTGATCTGTGCGTCGCTGGCGTTCTGCGCTACATGAACCGTAATTGTCTGCTTAAAGGTTTGCGGATCGACGCCGGCAGCCGGAACAGGATTTGTATCGCTGGACGGTGTGCTTTGATTGGGCGTGACAAGGCGTTCGACCGACTGCACAATTTGCTGCAGAATGGGATTAACGATGTCGGGCCGGTACGCTTCCCCGACGCCGGTTAGCACAGCCAGCAGCAGAACCGTCCTGAGTATGCGCCGCAGAAAGCGGCTAAAAGCGCTGCCACTGTTACGGACGGGCGATGGACGCATCAGCGGTGGTACGAGGTTGGGTACACGAACTGGTGGGGGTGGGGCTTGTACCGACTGCGGTCGTGAGGGTGGCGCCACGGGCAGCGGTTGTGGCCGCGCGCGTGGCGGCTGGGTCGCAGGGAATGAGCGTGGCGAGGGCCGGCGGGTGTCACGCGGCATATCAAAGGGCAGGGTCGGACTATAGTCACCGGTTGGGATTGGCAGGGCTCGCCGGAAGGCATCCATCGTTTGAAAGCGGTGCTCCTCATCCATGCTCAAGGCCTTGGCCAAAGCGCCCGCCGTCTGGGGCGAGATTGCAGGATTAATCTCGCTAGCCAGTGGGAACGAAAAAGGCGGATGGTCGCGCGGATCGCGGCCGGTGAGCAGGTGGTGCATGGTCGCCGCCAGGGCATAGATGTCCGATTTCGCCGAGGCCAAGCCCTGATATTGTTCGGGCGGCGAATAGCCGGGCGTGCCTACCATCGTGTTACGCTGGCCGGGCTGTAGCAGCTTGGCGATGCCGAAATCGACCAACTTAACGTTGTTGTCGCGCGTGATCATGATATTAGAGGGCTTCATGTCGCGGTAGATCAGCCCCTGGCTATGCATATATTCGAGGACATCACAGAGCTGATCGGCCCAACGCAAGACGGTCGGCTCATCAATCTGGCCATCGCGCTTAAGGCGGTCTTCCAGGTCTTCGCCATGAATATACTCCATGGCCAGGTAGTAGCGGCCCTCGTCGATGAACGAACGATAGACATGCGGCACGGCCGGATGGCGCAGCTTTTGTAGGAGTGCGGCTTCTTCCTCGAAGTGCTTGATGCCCTCCTCGCGTTCGTGCGCAGTCGCAAAGCGGTCGTGCATCTCCTTGATGGCATATTCGGTGCCCGCCTGATCGAGCCCCTGGTAGACCGTGCCCATGCCGCCTTCTTTAATAACCTTGACGAGGCGGTAGTTACCGTGGTTATTATCAAGGAGCAGATCGTTGCCACACTGCTGGCAAAAACGCGCATCGCCACGATTAGGCGCGCGGCAGATGGGGCACAAGATGGTTTGTGTTGCAATCATTCGATCCGTCGGCCGCTTTTCTAGCCCGGCAAGCATAGCACGCACCGCCCACTGCGGCAACCATTTGCTGGTACGTTGGCGACGAGCTTGAGGTTGCAGGGCAGCGTTGGTGGCGCGTGATCTGCTAGCCGAGTAGGTATGCGCCGGAAACACGTCGTTGCCAGCATCCAGATTGATTACACGCGCCTGTTGTATGAGCAAACTGGCCATGGACCACCCCTGCTGCTGATTCATGGTTTGTCGGGCTCGGCGCGCTGGTGGCGGCGGAATATTCCAGCTCTGGCACAGTATTTCACAGTGTATGCCGTTGAACTCGTGGGATTCGGCGCGAACCGCGGCCCGCAGCCACTGCCGCTGCGCAGAAGCGCCGATACCTTGGCCATGTTTATTGAGCGACTGGCGCAGGGTCCTGCCTATGTGATCGGCCACTCGATGGGGGGCCATATCGCTACTTATCTTGCGGCAGAGCATCCACAACTGGTGAAGCGGCTGGTGCTGGCGGCGGCCAGCGGTTTGGTGCAGGAGCCGCTGATTAACATGGCGGTGCGCCTGCCACGCGTGGCCCGTCACACAGGTCGCGGCTTTGGGACGACGCTGGTTTGGGATGCGGCGCGCGCCGGCGCATTGAATCTCTTCTTCGCGGCGCGCGAACTGTTGGCCGATGATGTGAGTGCCATGCTCCAGCGCATCACGGTGCCCACCTTGATTGTTTCCGGTGAGCGGGACGTGTTGATTCCGCCGGGCTCGGGGGCGGAGCAACACGCGGCAATTCGTGGCTCGGAGTATGCGGTCCTGCCGGGGGCCGGCCATATTTTAATGTGGGACGAGGCTGAGCGTTTCAACCGGCTAGTCCTCCAGTTTCTGCTCGCCGACGAGCAGGGACAAGGTTATCAGGCAAATGGGAGAGAAGTATGATCACACGTCGTATTCGCGTCCAAGCAGTACTCGCCGTCCTGATTATGTCTGCCGTAGCGGTGCTTGCTGTCGACGCCAGGCCGATTACCGATCCGGGTGGGGTGGTAGGCCGTTATGATTGGCTCCAGTTCAATGGCGATCCGCAACATAGCGGCAATAACACGCAGGAAACCACGATTAGCTTGAGCAACGTTGCCAACCTGCAACTTGTGAGCGGCTTTCCGGTAACGCTGCCCAGCACTGCCGATAGTGCACCGGCCTATTTGACGGCCGTTAGTACACCCGGTGGCGTCAAGGACCTGCTCTTCGTGACGACCAAAGACGGGCACCTGATCGCGCTGGATGCACATAGCGGGGCGCAGATCTGGTCGAAGCAACATCCGGCCGGGTCGTGCACCA
>JBBRHB010000594.1:0-3691 GCA_038223355.1 Chloroflexales bacterium | reverse complement strand
TTGATGAAACGCTCACTGTGCTGACGCTCGAAGGCGACCACTACGTGGAGCATGGTGTCTTCGAGCGTGGGGCGGTGGCAACCTCAGCACTGCTCGGCGGCTTAGCCTTGCATCGGCATCTCCATTTCGGCGGGTTCGGCGATAGCGGCTTCCAGGATTTTGTGGGCCACTGCTTCTGCCGAGTCCGGTTTGGGCAGCGGTCGGTTGCCGGGCTGAGACGGGCGGAAGTCTCCGGTTCCCTCGTGCAGGGCGTTCTTGCCAAAATCAGTGGTGGTTTGGCCCGGATGGAACAGCACGACCCGAATGTTATCTGCCGCCAGTTCATTGCGAGCGGTCAGGCTTAGGCCGTTCAGCGCGTACTTCGTGGAGGCATACGCGCCGATCCCTGGTATCGCCATCTTGCTCACGGTGGAACTAATGTTGATAATAACGCCGCCACCCTGGGCTTGCATCTTCGGGACGACCGCCTGAATCACGTGGAGCGGCCCCAGCAGATTCAGCTCGATAATCTGGCGGTAGTGATCGGGATTGATGGTCGCGACCGCGCCGACGGCCGCTTGCCCGGCATTATTGATCACGATGTCTATCCGGCCAAAGCGCTCGTACGCGGTATCGATTAGGGCTTTTACCTGAGCTTGGTCGGTCATATCGGTCGGAACGATCAGCGTTTCAGCGTGGGCTGGCAGCCTCTGGGCGACCGCTGCCAATTTGTCGGCCGACCGCGCCGCGAGTACCAGCTTGGCACCTGCCTCGGCAAAGACGCGGGCCGTCGCCTCGCCAATGCCCATCGAAGCGCCGGTAATAATGACTATTTTGCCCTGTACTTCCATAATCCCTACCTCCTACTAACGTATGTGACCGTTGTCAACTCCACGTACTTGGTGTAAAATGGAGCAACGTTCCGCATTATACGGAACATCGTTCCGATTGTCAAGTATGGAATCCGGTGATTATCCATTATTCTCCACAATGACGCAATAGGTTGATGCATGCTGGTGTTTTTGGATGAATCTGGCGATACGGGACTAAAACTTAATGCTGGATCGAGTCAGTATTTTATAGTGGTGATGATTGTGTTCGAGGATCACGACGAAGCGCAGGCTGCTGATGACCGCCTCACCCTGTTGCGACGCGAATTAGGCAAGAGCGCTGATTTCGAGTTCCATTTCACTGAAAATGCTGATCGTGTGCGACAGGCATTTTTCGATGCCGTTGTACCGTATAATTTTTTCTATTTCGGTTTCGTGATCGACAAAGCTAAGCTGTATGGTTCGGAGTTTCATTTCAAGGAGTCATTTTACAAATATGTATGCGGCCTGATCTTCGAAAACGCCAAACCCCATTTAGATAACGCCATTGTAAAAATCGACGGCAGTGGCGACCGTGAATTTCGGCGGCAGTTGGAAACATATCTCAAGAAACGGATCAACGACCGGGCGAGTATTCACCGCATCGAAGGGCAATAACTTGTTGCAGCTAGCAGATATGGTGTGCGGAGCGGTGGCGCGCTCATATCGCCAAGACCGGACCGACACGGGTCGCTACCACAGAATGATCAAGCATCGAGAAATTTGGGTAAAACTGTGGCCGAAATAAAAATGTTTGCCTCCTATGCCCATATGGGCCACGCACACCCTAAAGGCGACAGTTCGGAGGCAAACCAATTTCATGTGTATTATAGCGTCACTATTACACCTACGTCAATAACAAGTCCGAGATCCAGTCATAAATCCCAAACACTGTTATGCAATGCCAAAGGTGCTCATCATGCGAGGAGCGGAATATGCTTTGTAAAGCAATGCTTGAAATATGGAGTGGGGAGTGAGTATGAGTAAGCTGCCGGCCGGTGCAAGCGATGACGCCGGGCGCGAAGGCCCGAAGTCGCGGCCTGTGCGCGCCGACGCGCAACGGAATACCGATGCATTGTTGCAGGCGGCGTTGGCGGTGTTCGCAACGTCGGGAGTGGATGCTCCTGTACGGGAGATAGCCGTCAAGGCGGGCGTCGGCATCGGCACCGTGTATCGCCATTTTCCGCAACGTTCGGACCTTATCGTGGCGGTCTTCCGTCACCAAGTCGACAGCTGTGCTGACGCCGCAGCGATCTTGGCGGCGGAACATGCGCCGGGCGAGGCGCTGGCTCTTTGGATGCAGCGCTACGCGGACTTCATCGCGACTAAACGCGGACTTGCAACAGCCTTGCACTCTGGAAACCCAGCATTCAACACGTTGCCCAACTACTTCGATACGCGACTCCGGCCCGCGCTCGGAGCGTTGCTCGACGCAGCGGCGAGAGCAGGTGAGGTGCGTGCCGATATCGAGCCAGACGACCTCCTGAGAGCGGTTAGAAGCCTGTGTATGTCGGCTCACGACGACCGAACCGACTACGCGCGCCGCATGGTTGCTCTGCTCGTCGATGGGTTGCGATACGCCGCGAGCCCAGCAGTGAACACGCCTTCCGAGCGCTAGTCAGTTGGCTCGGAGCTGGACACGACACCGAGCGACAGGCCAGATCGGCTGTAAGCCACTCATGCCTCTGCCCCCAGCGGCCATGCGGGTATCAACTCGTCAATCGCCGCCATAATCCGTTTCGTCTCACGGAGCGCGATTACCATGCGTAGGTAATGGGTGATATCGTCTGCCGTAAGCTTACGGCCTTTGCGATCCTTGAGCCACTTCTCTAATGGTTGATAGCCGCCGATCTGCATCGTCCACGTTTCTGGCTCGATGCCGTTGAAGCGTTGGGTGGCGTTGATGAGGACATAGCCGGGCGCACCGTCGAGCGGCTCTTTGTATTGCACCTTCTCGACTATATCCGTGCCAATCATCGGATAGCTCACGCCTTGCTTGCCGGGGCTTCGTAGTACCTCGGCCCCGCCCGCTCCACCCACGCCTTTGCTCCCCAGTAATCGCAGCAGGTGCAGATCGACCAGTGCCGCGCCCTGCGCTGCCAGCTTCGCGAACTGCTCACGGTCGCGTGTAATAGGCAGCCGGGGAAAATCAATCTTCAAGAATTCGGCATAGCGTTCGCGGTAAGTCGGGCTATGAAAGACGGCATAGGCATAATGGAAGACATCTTCGGGGCCAACGGTCGCTGTGAGGTCGCCTCGACCATCGGGGACAAAGTGCAGGCCGAGCCGCTCTTGTAGGTCAGTAATGAAGGCGGGCTGAGGTTGGGGCGTCTGCCGCCGGGTCCGCTGCCTTCCTCACTATCGAGGAGCGAGCAAGGAGCGGGGTAGAGGTAGAGGGGGAAGATTGTGCCAATGTCAAAAATTGAGACTGCGTCTTTATTAACCAGTCCAGTGCTAACAAGAAAGGCACCCGTTTCGTTCCGGCGAGTTTGACGTAGTGTAATCAGAGCTAGGTTAGCACCCGCCAGCATATGGTGCATTATGTCCCATGCAGCACGGCTTGTTAATTGAGGAGAGTAGTATACCCAGCGTGTATCGAAGTGACGATATAGGCAAGGAATAATATTTTTTGTATCGAACGAGGTCTTATTTCTACGCTCAAGTAATTTATAGCTAGACGAGTCTTTAATATCATATGCGTCGCAAAAATTTGTTTCTAGTCCTGCATCAGAGTAAAAGGTCTTTATTCGTTGTTGGAGCTTCTCCCGATCAAAGTCAAAGAATAATGAATCACGATCAGTTTTTATGCCATTCTGTCGTATGCTCAGTATATCTTCGAGCCT
>JBBRHB010000593.1:0-3694 GCA_038223355.1 Chloroflexales bacterium | reverse complement strand
ACATGGTGAAAGATGCATCTTACATGGTGAAAGATCGAAGTGATCATCATGAAAGATCGATCTTTCATGGTGAAAGAGCAATACCAGAGACTACGACAGAGACTCCGGCAGAGACTCCGAGAGCAACGACGACGCCGCAAGCACCCAACGTCGGGAGCGTCGTCGCCGTGTTGCGGACCTTGGGGCTCACGACGCACCAGGCGCTGCAGGCGACGGAGCGCCACCAGCTGACGTGCGCCGAGGCTGAACAGTGGCGGGATTGGGTCCAGCGCCTCGATCCGACGAAGACCAAACCCGTGGCCATCCTGGCCGCCGCCATCAAGCAGCAGCGCCTGCCACCACGTCCGCAGCCAGCCCCCGCTCGGCCCGAGCACGACCCGCTGGCACCCGCTGGTGATCCACCGGACGCCGTGATTGTCCCCCTTGCGAGGAGCGATGGGACGGTGAAGCAGGTGAGCCTGTCCGACCTCTGGCAACAGGTCCAAACCCGGCTTCAGGGCTATGTCCCGTGTAACGAGTTCGAGACCTGGATCAAGCCGTCCAGCTTGATCGAGCTCACGGACCGAGAAGCCGTCGTCGGGACACCGAACGTGTTTGTCCGTCAGGAGCTGGAGCAGCACTATCGTGACCTGCTGGCGACAACCCTCCAAACAGCGCTGGGCCGGCCGGTGGATCTCCTGGTTGCCATTCATCCAACACCAGCGCTCCGGCAGTGAGGCGGAGCCTATTCACCATGTTCAGAACGAGAGGAACCATGCATGACCACCGCAAGTCTGTTGAGCGCCGTGCCGAAGGAGGCGACGTTGACCACCCATAAACCCGCCATCGGCTGGAACGTCGGCCATGGGCATACCAAAGTCGTCCTGCTGCGGGATGCGGCTCCCCAGCAGGAGCTGGTATTTCCCTCGCTGGTCGCCCGTGCACAGCAGCAGAGCCAGGCCGATCTGGTGCGTATTCCGACGGTCAAGGTGAATGGCATTCCGTACTGGGTTGGCGAAGATGCCCAGCGCGTCGGCATCCCACCGGAACTGACTCAGTCACGCATTCACGACGAGGCGTACATTCCCGTGCTCGTCAAGGCCGCGATGATGCGGCTGGCCGCTTTCGATATCCCGATCAGCGACCTCCTCCGCGATGCGAAATGTGTCAGTGGTTTACCGGGCACCTGGTCGCGCAACAAAGAGCTGTGCCGGACGTTGGCGGATCGGCTCCGTGCTGGTGCCAATCCCGTCGCGCTCGGCAGCGTGCGCATCATCGCCGAGCCGGTCGGTGCCGTGTACAGTGCCATGCTCGATGACCGGGGCACGATCGTCGATCCGCGCTACCGCACGGCGAAGGTCGCCGTGGTCGACTTCGGCGTCGGAACGGTCGATACCGCGGTCGTCGATGCGCTCGTCACTGACCCAACCAGCCTCTCCACCTACCAGCTCGGCACAGTTGGTCCCCTCACCGAACTCCAACAAACCCTCTCAGCCCGTTTCGAGGTTGATGTGCCCTGGCACGCGGTCGAGCAGGCCGTCCAAACCGGTCACCTGCAGTGGGGCGCCATTGACGAGCCGCTGCCGGATGGGTGGGACGTGCCTTTTCGGGCCACGGGGCAGACCGTAGCCAACCGCCTCGAACAGGCGTGGAAAAGAGGCTTGCACTTCAACGAGCTGGTGCTGGCGGGAGGGGGTGTCAACATCCCACCGCTGCTGGAGCTGGTGCTTGCGAAATTCCGGCACGCCAGAGTCCTGCCCAAGGCGCAACTCGCTATTGCCTACGGCTATGCCCGCTATGGGCGGTTTCTGGCCGAACAGGGACACGGCTAATGGCGGCCACGGTCAGCAGTTCGGTGCGGTTGAGTTGTCCATTTGAAGCAGCGCTGCAGCATCTGGGAACGAACCGGGCTGCGCTCCTCCTGGGCTTCCTCCTGGTGGGAGTTGCCGAACTGGGTGAAGTATCCGGACTGGAGCTGACGACGATGCAGGGCGACCTGCACCACGTCTTGCGCTATCACCTGCCCGAGCCGCTGCGCCGCCGGCTGGCAACGGTGCAGGCCACGCTACGCATTGAAGAGCAGGGAGGGGAAGCAGCGCCGAACGCCTCGGTGTCACGCGAAGGTGCATCTGCCCAACCTGCTCCCGCGCCCGGACACGCTGCGGTGATGACGCCCGATCAACAAGGCGAGCCGGAGGACGCGGGAGCCGTGCTTGATCCGCTGGCCGGAGAAGGTGACGATTATTAGCGGCCGGTCATTCCGTTCACATACACAGGGTAGGACAAGCCTGCCATTGGGTAGCATCAGCGGCCGGGGAACGGCACGTTGGAGGAGCTGTTGGATGATGGAATGCAGTGGGTGCACTGAATACGCTGAATACAGTGAATGCACTGAATACATCGGGTGCAGCGCATACCTCGTTCGGTGGGGAGGCGTCTCAACGCTTCCGGAGGCATCCATGGTGTCAGATCAGGAACTTTATCGCCGTGCTCTGATCTCAGCACAGCAACGCCGCTCGGTGCATGCACGCTGCATCCATACTCCCCTGTGCTGTTCCAGACGAGCGCCTGTGGCGACCAAGCCGCTTGGTGCTCTACCCGGCCACCCCGTGAGGTCCCAATGCTCGATCCCTGGCACGACAGAGAAAGTCTTGACACTTCGTGCCGTGTGTTGCTCCGACGAGCAGCGTGGACCACTGATGCGCATGGACAGCGCCCTCACCCGGCTATGCCGCGGTGCCGTCGTTTTTGCGTCATTGCTCGCGGGGCAACAAGATAGGGACGTTGAATACGCTCACATCGCATTTTCAACGTCCCCCCTCGCTGCCGAGTGTAGAAGCCGCTCCACGTGGCCCCCACAGGCATACGATCGCTCCGGTTCGTGCGGCGGCCACCAGCTTTCGTTGTAAGGAGTTCTGTGATGACAAAACGACGTGTGGGCACCGTTCCACACCGGACGTTCTGGACGGCTGAGACGATGCGGGCCATCGAGGTCTATCAGGCGCAGCACCAGATTCCGTCCTTCAGTGCGGCAGCGGAAACCCTGGTCCGGCTGGGCCTGCATCAATCTCCGGCAGAAGTGCTCGGCCCCATCATTACGAGCACGGTCCGGCGCGAATTTGCGGTCGGGATGGAGCGGATCGTTCGCTTGCTGGTGTATGACATCATCGAGACCGGCGTGGCCCAACGGCTGGCGGGCGCGGCCGTCTACCACTTATATGAACACGCCCAGCCCCGCAGTGGCCCCCAGAAGTACGATCTGGTCAAGCAGGAGATTCGCGACGATGCCTACCGGACCTTTTCCCGCGCGAGGATCAGCCAAACACTGGACGAACTGGCAGCAGCGGGCGGCGAGCTGGAGCAGGACACGTGATGGCCTTTAGCCGCCACGTGCCACTCAGGGCGAAGAACATCACGGGTGCGGTACGAGCAGCCGCCACATACTACACCTACCGCACCGGCCCCGACCACGACGCCGGCGGCCGCAGTTGGACCACGGGCGACGGACGCATGGGCCTCAGTTTGAACGATGTACGTTCCGAACTGCGTGAGCATGCCCTTGCCAGCCGCCAGGTCTACATCTTTGTCCTTTCGACCAAAGAAGCCGCGCTGGCCGTCAACGACTACCGCGCCACCCTGGACGGCCACTACGATCACTACTACCTGATCGAGCACCACAATACCGACCATCCCCACTGCCACGGAATTGGGTTTC
>JBBRHB010000592.1:0-3723 GCA_038223355.1 Chloroflexales bacterium | reverse complement strand
CCGCGCATGGCCACCGGCCGGAGCGAGCAGGTCGGCATCTTGTAGGTCAATGCTCACGATGTTCCTCCTGGCCAGCTACGCCGGCTGCGCTGCTATCAGCGGCCGGCGTTCGTCTTTTGGGGGTCGGCCCCCAGCATCTTTAGGATGTGCTTTGTAGGCGAGGACGTCCCCTCGTTTGAATACCCAGTACCGCCCGGCAATTTGCCGACCAGGTATCTTCCCTTCGTGTCCTAAGCGGCTCACCTGTTGCCGCGTGACTTCAAGTAATCGGGCAGCTTCACCGCCAGTAATTTCGTCATTAAGATCAGACACGGTATACCTCAAACATCTTCTATCGTATACCCAGTATACGCCTTACTAGGTGACAATGTCAATAACATGATATTGGTCTATATATTGCTCTATAAACTACTTGACAATGTAACGTAGATACTGTATACTATACCTATCAAAAGCAGACGGGTTAGGCGCTCGAAACACCCAACCCGCCCTAGTCGCAACGGAGTGAGCCGCTATGACCACCACCATCGTACCCACCGAAGCCGAAGCCGTCAACCCTGTGACCGCCGAAGCTGTTGACGCCCTCAAAGCCGCATGGGATGCTGCGATTGCTACTCAGAACGACGCCTTCCATGCCAGTATCACCAACCCCCAAAGCCTGCGTGCCGTTCGTGAGTTGAAAGCGGCATTGGAGGCCGAGACGATTGCTCACTCCGCGTGGAAAGCGGGCGAATCTGCCTTACAGGCTCAGTGGCGGCAGGAGGATGCGTACGACGATGCTATGTGTGCGCAGTTCGATGCGCTCGATAACGCCATCGACTACCCAGCGCACTACGATAGCTCGATGGCCATCCCCTATCAGATCACCAGCTACGGCTACACGTATCTTGATCATCACTACCAGACCCACAGCGAAGCGAGCATGTTAGCCGCAGGGGGCGAAAGCCCCTACGACGACGGCACCACGGGTTGGGACCAGCCCGCCCCACTTCTCTCCTACGTGCACGACGGCATCACAGACATGGACGAACTCACCCGCCTGGAAAAGCTCAGCTACTAGGCCAGACCGCACCGGGCGGGTCGCACATGGCCCGCCCCTACCTCGAAGGACATACCAGCCATGAGCACGTCACTCTATCGCCAGGCCCTCAAACTGCACGCACGGCTTGCCATTCGCGCCGACGACGCCGCCCGACGATTACGCCAGTTCGGCAGGGTCGATGACCTTGATCAGTATTGCCGTCTCAGTCAGGCAGCACGCCACGCGCAGCGCCGCATGATCCGCCGGTTTATCGCCCAGGCACCTCGCCCGACCGCCGACCAGTCCCCAACGTCCCGTTGACCGCAGCGGGCGGGTCGCAGTGGCCCGCCCAAAGGAGCACCACAACCATGATCACACCGATGCACATTGGCGATCTGCCGAGCGAACAGCGCGAAGAATTGACCCGCTTGCTGGACGGCTACCAGGGAGCCAAAGCCGAGGAAGCCGCCGCCGCTGCCATCGCCGCGGGCTATAAAGAGCGCATTGACGCAGCGATGACCCACTACGAACTTATCATCACCGCCGAGTTGGAGTTGGCCCGCGTGCAGCCCGCCGAGATCAAAAACTTTGATGCGAAGGGGTTACGCAGCTTGATTCGCACGCTACGCGAGACGGCTAACGACGTCACCGCCGACGCCATCCAGACGTACGAGCGCGTGACCATCCGCTCCGGCTACCTCAGGATTGGACCCGGCAAGCCCACCAGGAACGCCAGCGACCCGCCCAGCGAGGCCATCGACTAACGATGTATCGGAGGCCAGCCGTCCGCCGAGCAAAGGGCGGCATCCCCCCTTATTACCCTATGGAGGCACCGACAATGAGCAAGGATTTAAATCGCGTGGAATTGATCGGACGACTTGGCGCAGACCCCGAACTGAAATACACCCAGGAAGGCAAGCCCGTCGCGACCCTCACGGTTGCCACCGGACGACAGTGGAAAGGCGAGGGTGGTGAGGCCAAAGAGCAAACAGAATGGAGCCGGTGTAGCGCGTGGGGGAAACTTGCCGAGATTGCCGCAGAGTTTCTGCACAAAGGCGACCGCGTATTTGTGGAAGGCCGGCTCAAAACGTCCAAATGGGAGGATGAGCAGGGCATCACGCGGTACACCACGGAGATCGTGCTGTCTGATCTCATCATGTTGGGCAAAGCGATCGGCACCAGCAGCAGCCAGGAGCCAGCGGAAGAAGCAGCCGCCGATCCGACCCCAGTGGAGCAGGAAGCACCAGCCGCAACCGCTCCTATCCGACGCGGCACCGGCAAGCGCCGTCCTGCCGTGGCTGACGATATCGCGCTCTAGCCGCCAACTACGTACCGGCCCGCCAGCATACCACTACCGGCGGGGCCGGCCACCTCGAAGCACACGAAAGGATGAAGACGATGCACAACCACCCACGCACGACGCCCCGCATGGAGCAGGTCATCACGACACTGGGCCAGCTCCATGATGTTAGCTTTGAACAACCCGACGCCGTCCTGAAACTGGAATTCCCGGGGTATATGCCGCTGGTGATCGAGCGTCTCACACGGCAAAGCCTGAGTGTCACACACTACCGCAGCAAGGAAAGCCCGCTTGATGACACCATTGCCGATCCTGATGTCGAGTTTTTTGTCAGTGAAGGCGGTTGGTTGCCCATCGCCATCGAGCAGCCACAGATCGCGATCCTGGGGCAGATTATGGGCGGCTACAGCTCCTATGCACTCCAGCAGCACGGCGGCACCATCGCCATCCTTGATCCGGCGGGACAGGCAGCCTTAGCCGAGTTTGTGGAGGTCTGGGCCGACAATCTCCTGCTTCAGGGCTGGACGACCAGAGCGACCGTCGTCTACCGCCAGCCGTCCGAGGGCGAGGAGCAGCCGGCCGCCCCGACCACACCACCGACGACCACCTAGCAAGACCAGCGGCGCGGCAGCACGGGCCGCCGCGCCAGATGAACCGAGTGCCGGGCCCGCGCCTGGCCTACCAAGGAGCAGCACGAAGATGAGTACCACCATGATCCGCTCAACGCCCATTGTTCCGCGTGTCCTCATCATTGGGGACCGGCAACACCCGTACCGCCTGCCTGCGCTAGCGTGCTATGCGACGCAGTACGCCACGCCCACAACGGTGCGGCTGTTTGGCCGCGCCAATGTGATGCAGCAGCACTGCTACTGCCTCCCCAGCGAGGCGAGTTGGCAGACGACCCAAACGATGCACGCCGCCTTTCAGGCCGCATTGACCGCGCTGGCCGACGAGTTGTGCCGGCTAGGCCGCTACCCTGAGCGCCTGGCAGAAGCAGGAGGGATCAAAGCCCGTCCCGAGCCGCTTACGCCAACCGTCATCTGCTGCGACGATCCCGATCGGCATGCCTCGTTCTGGTGGGGCCAGAGCCAGAACCACGGTGTGCCCCACTGTGTCCGGGTCCCCGTGGTGCGCCACACCCTCAAAATGCTGGGCCTCAGCAATGGAAGTCTGCATAGCCAATCTGACTACACGGTCTGTCCAGACGACGCGGCTTTTGGGGACGTGGCGAGTCTGGAGGAGGCAGTACGGGCGGCAGCCGAGGGTGTCCGTCACAGTCTTGCGTACGAGATTGCAACGCTTGGGTGGGAGGAGTAGGATGGAAACGCGACAGAAGCGAGGAGGTGGTATGAGCCGAGACGACTTTGCCAACGACTGGGCACGCTTGAGTGAGGAGATTCTC
>JBBRHB010000591.1:0-3727 GCA_038223355.1 Chloroflexales bacterium | reverse complement strand
GCGGCGCGACCTCGCCGAGAGCCTGGCGTCCTTCGCAGAGGTGGGGCTGATGTTTGATGTCGCGTGGGCATTGGAGGGATATGCAGGGTTGCTCATCGCCACAGGGGACGAGGCGCGAGCGATACGACTGGCCGGTGCTGCCGCCGCGCTGCGGGAGTCGATCGGCACCCCGAACGTGCCCTTCTGGTACGCGGATTTGCAGCGGCGATTAGGAACGGCGCGGCAGGTCGTGGGAAATGACGGAGCAGCAGAGGCTTGGAATACAGGAAAGCAGCTCTCCCCGCGCGAGGCAGTGACGGATGTCTTGACTGGCGACACGGCGGAGGAGTAGGCGCGGTGAAGGCGACGCGGGGCGAAGAGCTCGGATGGCATCAAGAGGCCGGTGCGGGCAGGCAATCACGAAGGCCTTCTCAAACAGCCTCTTACACCCTTCGATGCGACGACGCCGTCATTCCCGTGTGTCGCCGTCGTGCGGTGTCCGACGTTCGATTTCACCGTCCTCCGGACGGCGCTAGGGTAAGCAAGAGCCAGCATCATGTGGCTCGGTCTGCCTTACCAACGCCATTTTCGACTGGATCGTAGCTTGGTACAACCCTCGTCGTCGACCCAGCTACTGCAACGTGCCCAGCCCGTCGACTACGAAGCCGCAACTGCGGCATGATCAACACAACCCACCTGTCCGTAAAGATGGGGAAGGCTCATAGATAGTTGGCAGCCCGCCAATAGGCGTCGATGAGGCGGCTCTTCTGCTGACGAAAGCGGTTGGAGCGGGTCCGTGACATCAGGACTTCCGAGGTTACCGTCCAGGGGAATGGTCTGCATTTCAGCGTCTCCTCTTTGCCAGACAGTTGCGCCTGCAACACGAGTGTCCACCGCATAGACGTCCTGCACATCCTGAAGACATGGGGATCTCCTGTGCGGGTTTTCCGCTACGCCTCGTCGAGGAACATCACTTTTGCGCCCGCTCACGGGAACGAGCCAGCGCAGGCCGATGGGCCTGCATCGGACCTGTGAAATGAACCAGGACTAGCAGGCTCAGGACTGCGGCATAGAAGCACCAGACCGAGACAAACGTCTTCACCGATACCTCATACGCAATCACCGCCAACACGAATGCCAGCGCGCCGAACACGTTGATGCACCAATACCTTGAGAACAGTCCGCTGACGCACGTGGCCAGCAAATAGAGCGCAAGCACGCCGTAGATGTAGAAGTGAGGCGTGTCGTAGAAGATGCTGTTGCGATAGATCTGAGCAGTCATGGGCAAGGTAATCAGGAAGTACAGAAGATAAAGCCCTACGGTCAGGCCAAGGCCGAGAAAGATCCTCAGGGCTGATTTCCGCCAACGCTTCGTCTCGACCAAGAGAATCGCGAATGGGATAAGGATGGGCCAGATTACATGCGAAAAGGCCGTAAAGGTGTACATGGACCAGGATGCGAGATTCGGCATCCCATGGCGAAGGCTCACCCATAGGAAGCCTTCGCTGAGTTGTTGCACACCGAACAACAGCGGAATGGCGGCGAGCGGTAGCTCCGCCTTTCCTCGCGACCTATGCACCGTCACAGCTCCAACGGCGCTAAGTGCGGCTCCGGCCGTAAAACTCGCAGTCGCCGAGAAACACACTGTTAGGTTCTCCCAACTGCGTTTTGCGCTATGTGCTGTGACTCATCGGTCAACATGGTCATGATCATGATTATAGGGGGCCGTCTTGTCGTCTTTTGTGGCCGACTGATCCGTGTTCCCATGATTGCCACCCCGCATTATGAACATCATGGCCACTGGACATGCAAGGAGAAGCAGGACGATCACCGCGAGTTTGAAGACTGCCACGGCAAGAACGCCGACAACGACTATTACGGCGGATCCGATCCCTAGTCGAGAATGGTTCACGAGGTACCCCTTACCGCAAAGCCAGAACCAGAGCCCAGCGAGCATCGTGCCGGGCGTAAGCAATAGGACCCATGCGGTCTCGTTCTGTCACAAGTCATCTCGGTGACTGAAGACTGGGTCCATCAGCGGAGGATTACTCAGCTGGTTTGGGCGAACCCGTCGAGGAAAAAAGTTATCTGCCGCTCTCACGGCGTGAGCCCAACTAATGGGAGCTCGGGTAGCACTCCAGTGAAGCGTGGACGAAGGAGATATTGAACGAAAGCGAGTTCTGCGGCAGTCTTGCTGGTGCTTAACGTCAGTAGGAGGAACCGCATGAACCCGCAGGAACAAGTCTGCCACAATGAGCGGTGTTGGGTCTATGGTCGTCAGGGCGAGGGGCATATTGTCATCCACAGCCAGCGCGAGCAGCGGTATCGGTGTAAACGGTGCGGCAGGACCTTCAGTGCGACGACGGGAACCGCCCTCTATCGCCTGCACCACCCGCAGGCGCTCGTCGTCATCGTCGTCACCTTGCTTGCCCACGGCTGTCCGGTGCAAGCGATTGTCGCCGCCTTTGGCTTGGACGAGCGGACGGTGGCGGACTGGCAACGACGCGCGGGCAGACAGTGCGAACGGGTCCACGGACCGTTTGTGCAGGCGGGGCGGATGCTGTTGGGGCAGGTGCAAGCGGACGAACTGCGCGTGCGCGTCGTCGGTGGCATCGTCTGGCTGGCGATGGCGATCAGCGTGCCAAGCCGTCTGTGGTTGGGCGGGGTGGTGAGCGTGACACGCGATCGCGGGTTGATCCGCGCCGCGCTGCTGCGGGTGCGGGCGGCGGGCGCGGTGACAGCGCTGCTCTTGTGCACCGATGGCCTGATCAGTTATCCACGCCAAGCGCTGCGCTGCTTCCGCCAGCCGGTGCGCACCGGAGGACGCGGTCGTCCCCGACTGATCCTGCCGCCGGGGGTGCTGATCGCCCAAGCGATCAAACGGTACACCAAGCGGCGGGTGCGCGCCGTGGAGCGCCGGATTGTGCGGGGGAATGCGACGGCGGTAGCAACGGTCTTGACTGTGACGCAGGGAAAGATGACAGCGGTGGTCAACACGGCCTACATCGAGCGCTTGAACGCGACCTTCCGTGCCCGGCTTGCCCCACTGGTGCGACGCGGTCGGGCGATGGTGCGGCAGGTGGCGACTCTGGAAGGCGCGGGTGCCCTCTGGGCAGGGTGGCTGGTTGGGACCGCCTACAATTTCTGCACGCCGCACCGCAGTCTGGGCGCCCGCACCCCGGCGCAGGCTGCGGGATTGACCGATCATCGCTAGACGATGCACGAACTGCTGACCTTTCCTGTACCGCTCCCGTACGTAAAACGGCGGGGGCGACCACCCAACTGGTTCCGGGAGGTGACCCGTGCTGCCTGACCACGGTTCAGTGTGGTACTACCCCGCGACGCCGTTCGACAAGGCGTTCATCAACGCGATGACCCCGCACCACCAGATGGCGATTATGGCGGCGAAGATGGCGCAGCAGGCGACGCATCCGGAGATCAAGACGCTCGCGACCTCAATTATCGCGGTTCAGCAGAAAGAGATTGACCAGATGCAGCAGTGGCTCAAGACCTGGTACGGACAATATGTCAGACGCACCGCGTTCTTTTCAAGCGCCGGTGAGTGCCGGGTGTATCAAAGGAGCGTTGCCATTTCGAGCGACGCTCCTTTGATGCTTGCATTCGCGTACCCGGCCGTGCGCCGCCTGCCCTGCGCCGGGAGCATGTGTCGGTCAGGCGCTAATGAAGGGGAGTCAACAGGGGCAGCTTTTCTCCATGGCTTCACTCACGATTGGTATCTCATAGCGGC
>JBBRHB010000590.1:0-3733 GCA_038223355.1 Chloroflexales bacterium | reverse complement strand
AAGCCGTCAGGGCGCGGTGCAGATGATGCTCATTAAGGATGATAACCTTGTCCAGGCACTCTTCGCGGGCCGACCGGATCCAGCGTTCGGCATAGGCATTCGCATTGGGGGCTCGGACCGGCGTGCGGATGATCTTCACCTGCTCCTGGGTGAACACCCCATCGAAGGCGGCTGGAAACTTGGTGTCACGGTCGTGGATCAGGAAGTGCACCGGGACGGTCCCATCCTGGATCTGCCAACTGAGATGCCGCGCCTGCTGTGTTACCCATGCTGACGTCGGATTGACGGTGCAGCCGGAGAAATTGACCCGCCGGCTGCCGACTTCGATGAAAAACAAGACAGAGATCGTCTTGAGCCACACGGTTTCGACCGTGAAGAAGTCACAGGCCAGCATCTCGCCTTTGTACTGACTGAGGAACGTACGCCACGTGCTGCCGCGACGTGAGCGCTTGGGTGCAGGCGGCACGCGCTTCCGTTTCAACACATCCCGGACGGTTGAGCGACCGATAGCGTAGCCGAGTTTGAGCAGTTCGCCCTGTAGTTTGCCGTAGCCCCAGGCCGGGTTTTCCTTCGCCAAGCGTAGGATCAGCGTTTCGAGCTCAGGGCTGATTGGTGGTCGCCCACGAGCTGCGCGGTTGCGGAAGGTCCATTTCTGACGAACCAGCTCGCGATGCCATTTGAGCAGCGTGTCGGGTTTGAACAAGAAGACGAGTTCGGTCAACCGCGTCCGGCCATCATTCGTCATGGTTGTCAGTTTGCCGACGAGGATCAGCAGCGTGAGTTTCTCCCAGCGAGAAATGCGAGGAGAACGAGGTTGTTTCCGTTGGAGGATCAGCAGTTGGTGCCTTAAAAGCAGGATCTCAAGGTCTTTGTCATGACCGGAACGACCGATCAGCATGATGACGTCAAGCAAGACAGACAGGGTGCGCGCGAAGAGCAAGAAGATCATCAGGGTTTCGCGCCACAGCATCATGTCTGCAGATCTAAAACGGGACTGCAGGTCGTGCGCACCGTGAAGGACACCTGCCGTCCGTCTGGAAGTCGCGGTGGATCAGTGGCGATCCGTGCGCACAGCTCCGCCAGATCCCGGTTCAGTTGGCGGTCATTGAACGGACGCAGGGCTACCGTCACCTTCGCCTGTTCCCAGCGGATCTGACCAGCTAACCGGAAGAACGGAGCGAGGCGCTGCCAGGTCGCGTGTGCGTAGCTCGCGGGGAAATACTGGTCACGCGTCCACAGCACCAGATTCGTCAGCGCCACTTTGCATACCGTCATCACCTGATCCTTGCGATTGTCGAGCTCATACATCTGCCGCTCGCGTGCATCCAGATCAGCCAGCGCCCGCAGCACCACGCGTTGCTCCCGACAGTACCGCTCCTGCTTCTGCCACTCGGCGTTACTTTGGTCATAGGCCTGCCAGACCTTGACCCGCCGTGCTTCGATCTCGGCGTCGGCGTGCGCCTGCAGCGCTCGGATCTGCTGCCGCCGCTCCTCGTGCGCGACCCCTTGGGCTTCAAGCAGCGTTTGCTGCTGGTTGAGCGCCCGATACAGCTCGGTCGACCGGGCTTTGGTCTCGGCCCAAAGACGCTGATAGCGTTTCCCTGCGCGTGTTCCGCGCTGCCGAGCGCTAGCGGCCCACAGACAGAGGCGTTCCTGCCGCTGTTCCAGGGCCGTGCGCTGCTTGGCAACCTCCGAATTGAGCACCTCCGTTTTGGTGTAGCCATGATTGGTGTCAATCCCGAGCGGAATCAAGTAATCACGAATGACGTTCTCCTGGCATGGCCAGCGTTGGATGTAGAGCTGCGCCAACGTCACCGCATCCTGCGTTGGGGCGGTGCACACAATCGGGATGAGCTTGGACTGGGTGGCACCCGCCGGTGCGGCCGTCGCCTCCCAGCCCTCTTCCCACCAGCAGGGGGCTGTCGGGTCGCCGTCGGCATCCCACCGTCGTGCGGATTCGTCGTTTGCGGGTGGGCCGGGCACCTGCCAGCGTCGGTCACGGATCAGCGCGACACTCAACGACAGAGTCTTGCCGGGCTGCTTCGGCAGCGCGAGCGCAAAGGTAGCAGGTGCCACCTCGCGCACGACCGTGCCCTGTCGATCAACGGTCAGCGGCACGAAGGCGCCCACCTCGGTGAACGACTCAATTCCCGTATACTGATCACTCCGGAGGAGCGTGATGACCGTACGGCCGTCGGCGACTAACCCGGCCAGAAACGTGCCGCCCATGCCTTCGCGGTCCACAATGATCCGGTTGATCAGCCGCGTGCCCGTCGCCTGCTCGTAGCGTGCGACGATGTGGGGCAATCCCACGGTCAAGTGCTGATCACCTCGTGTGGTCGTCGCCAGCAGGGGATGACCCTGGGCATCATGCAGGAGCACGAGCGCCCGACAGCCGGTGATCGTACCGGTGCGCCCGATTAAGCCGTGCGGAATGTAGGTGTTCGTGTAGACCGGCTTCCGGTGACCATCAATATACACGGTCTGCGGTGGGGTGGCCGCGGGCGTGGCGGCGGGTGGCTGCCAGAGCTGCGTGGTCCAGCAGGCCAGCGCATCCGTCAAGGGCTCGGCTGCTCCGGCCTGCGCTAGCAGGGCGAGAAAGCGCTCGACATGGCGATAGCCAAAGGCCCACAACCGACCGGTGAGCAAGGCCAGCGCGCGGCCGGTGTAACCCCGCAAGTCCCAGGGTCGGCGCAGGCCGACGACCGCCAGAAAGAGCAGCGTTAACAGCAACGCTTGGAGTGGTGTACGCAGCATGTGACTCAGCCGCGAACGCCCACCGCTACCGGGCAGCGGCAGTGCGGTCAAGAGCGCCGTCAGCAACCCGGTCTCGTGGACCGCCGCCAACAATAAGAGGCTTCCAGCTCCCTCCTGCCAACTCGCGTCATCGCCCCCATCATCGGTTAGCCTTTTTTTTGTGTGGGACGCAGGGAGCGGATGCCGAGCACAGCCCGGACATGGTTCAGATGACTCACACTGACCGACACCGCGAACTGCGTCGCAAGCACCGTTTGGAGCCGGTGGCTCGGTGTCTCCGGAGCGGCCTGGCAAGAGGCGAGCAGCCACTGGACGACGGGCTCGCGCAGTTTGGAGGGGTGGCCACGCCGTCCGTCATCCAGAGCCGCCGGACCTGCGAGTCGGACGCGCTGCTGAAGGCGGTAGGCGGCGGTGCGGCTGGTTGGAAGCTCAGCGGCTCCAGCCGCTTCGTGCCAGGAGAGGCCCTGGTCCATAGCGGCAATAAGATGGGCTTTTGCAGCGCGGTGTTGCTCGCGATCCATCGACATCCTCCACCCGTCAAATGTTGGGTAACATTTTAGCGAGAAATAGTCCATTAAAAGCTGTGCCGGTGAGGTCACTGACCGATAGGTGCCAGCACCCAGTTGGTGTGGTACGAAACCCTGACCGGGCGGTCCACGCATGAACTATAGCACGGAGCGGTGTCCCGGTCTAAATAAGCACAGCCCTTCCTGGCGCGACACCCTGATCATATGGCTCCATGCTGCAGGGAACGTGCCGACCGGCGACGGTGCAGATAAAAATGAACCATTTTGCTCGTCGCTTAACGGACGACGACCGCTTCAGACGCATTTTTCGCACGGTACGCGCCACCTCCTGTCGGGGTTGAGAACAAACCGACAGGAGTGATCATGACAGAGCAAGCGGAGCACGAACAGGGGAGTTAACAAGCGGCGAATGAGGTTATATCAACTGCGCGAAGCGCTTCGTTCAATCC
>JBBRHB010000589.1:0-3740 GCA_038223355.1 Chloroflexales bacterium | reverse complement strand
GATTTTCATCGGCGACGAGCTTATCACGGAGCAAAGCTACGTCGTAAATCTGCAGCAACAAGCGCTGTTTGAAGTCATCACACCGGTGGGCAACCTGCGCTACGGGAATATCCAGGTTAGCCCTGACGGCCGCCTCGCACGAGCGGAAATTGCCTTAACATACCAGGCAGTTCAATCCTCGACCATCACCCGCCAGTGCGTGGTCCAAACGTCCCTGGTCGCACTACCGATGCTTGTCGATCTTCAACTGTTCCAGGATGGTTGGAAAGTCGGAAAAATCACCTACGAGGCGCCATTGCCCGTTGGTTCTCCCTGTTAATAGGCCCCTTCCGATTAAGCGGGCTGCGTAGCACCATTGTTCATCAGCAATTCCATAAACACCAGATCAAGCCAGCGGTCGAACTTGTAGCCGACCTCCTTGAGGTGCCCGACCTGGACGAAGCCGAAGGAGGCGTGAAAACGGATGCTGCCGGCGTTCTCCCCGTCGATCCCGGCCACCATCGCGTGCATTCCCCGCTCTCGGGCACCCGTGATTAATGGGTACATCAAGGCTCGTCCGATGCCCTGACCTTGGTGGTCTGGAGCAACATAGATGGAGTGCTCGACCGAATACCGGTAGCCGATTTTTGGGCGGAACGAACTAAAGGTACTCCAGCCGGTGACCGTACCTCCGACGTCGGCAACGAAGACCGGTAACCCCTCCTTGACATGATCCTCATACCACGCGACGCGAGCCTCCAGCGTCGCCGGTTCGTAATCGTAGGATGCGGTCGTGTGGAGTACAGCTTCGTTATAGATGGCCAGGATACTAGGCACATCGCTGTGAGTGGCGGCCCTGATGCCGATCTGAGTACTTTGAGACAACATCGCTTGCATGCCTTCCTCGCCCTCTTTCGACCGTATGGACGATGACAGTTTGCAGTATATGGGATGCAATGCCATCATTCAATATAATAGCGTCGATACAATCTATCCATCTTTTGAATGAAGGAGGAGAAACTGGATCTCAACCAATTGCTCGCCTTCGAGCGCATTGCGCGTGAGCGCAGCTTCAGCCGCGCGGCTTGGGAGCTTGGCATTGCCCAGCCGACGATAAGCGCGAGGATACGAGGCCTAGAGCGCGAGCTTGGTATGCCGCTGTTTACGCGCGCTGGTCGGCGAGTTGGACTTACCGATGCGGGCGCAAGCTTCCTGCCCTATGCGCGGCGTGTCCTTGATATCCTACGCGAGGGAACCGAAGCTGCGCGCCAGACACAGGCCGGCGGTCGTGGTCGCATGACTATTGGCGTGCTCGAGTCCCTTTCCGGTCACTTCCTCGCTCCTCCCCTTGCCCAGTTTCGTGCGGTCGCTCCCGGTGTTGAGGTTGTGGTGCGAGCGGGGCGTCACGAGATCATGCTGGAGTTGCTACGCGACGGAATCATCGGGCTGGCCCTGATTGCCTGGCCCTGCTCCGATGAACTGGACGTCCCACTGCGCGTTCTGTTCGCCCTGCGCGAACGGGTTGTGTTAGTAGCGGCACCCGGCCATCCACTTGGACGGCAGCGAAGTGTTACGCAGGCGCAACTCCTGGTCTATGCGCAGCCGTTGTTGCTCTTGCGCTGGTGGCGAACCCTGGATCCCACGATTGCGGCCTTGGTACAGCATTCAACCAACGTCATTGATGTGCCAATGGAGACTGCACGCCAGCTGGTGCTCAGCGGTACAGGTACCGGCTTTTTCACCTGGATGCAAGTTGCAGATGCACTGGCAGCAGGAGAATTGATCGAGGTGACCGTCACCGACCAACCACCCATCGTTCGTGAGAGTGCACTTGTGCACCTGCAGCGTAGTGCCCCGCTATCAATGGCAGCGCAGACCATGATTGCTCTGCTGCGCGAGCGGGCAGCACAGTTGGGGCTTTTAGCGTCTGCACAGCAGACTCGCACATAATTGCGCTGCCAAGCCCCAACGACAGAAAGTTCTGTCTAGCGAGCGCCGCGCATCAGCACCCGCACGCCGAACCCGGCGAGTTGTAGCTCGCCTTGCACAGGGGTCCCTTGCAGCAAATCTGTATATTCAGCCTGATCCAGTGCGACTGCTTGTTCCTCCGCCGTAAAGTTCAGCAGAAAGACATAATCATGCTGCCCATCCGTCCGCAGTTGTGCTGTTACCCCCTGCGGTAGCTCGGTCTGCAGTACGCGAGTAATCCCAGCTTCCTCAAGGAGCTTACTAACAAAATCGTCGAAGAATGGCTGTCGGTTGCGCGACGCGACATAATACGCGTTGCCCCGGCCGAAGCGGTTGAGCGTCAAGGCAGGCCGTCCGGCATAGAAATCGTCTTGATAGACGGCCAGGGCTTCCGCACCTTCTACGTGAATGAGATCACAGAGCTCATAGCATTCGTAGGAGCCAGATAATCCAAGGCTGTTGTCGGCGACCATTGCGATCTGGTTTGTCTGGCCATCATGCAAGGCGTCGATCTCCTCAGACCAGATCCCCAGCGTCTTGCGTAATGGTCCCGGAAAACCTCCCAGAAAGCACAAATCATGCTCATCTACGATGCCAGACCAATAGGTGGCGACAAAGATCCCGCCGTTCGCGACGAAGGCTTCGATCTGCTCGCCAACACCTGGACGTACCATATACAGCATTGGCGCGATCAGCAGCTTATAAGTTGATAGGTCATGCTCCATATCGATCACGTCCACCGAAACGCCCTGCTCCCACAGTGGCCGGTAGAAGGCTTTCACGGCTGCATCGAAGTGCAGACCACTATTGCGAGGCCCCTGAGCATCTTCCATCGCCCAACGGTTTTCCCAATCATAGATGATGGCGACTTCTGGTTGCACGCTCGTCCCAACCACATCAGTCAGTTTTGCGAGCGCACCACCGACCTGCGTGACCTCACGAAACACACGCGTGTGCTCGTGGCCCACATGATCAACGACGGCCCCGTGCAGCTTCTCGCTAGAGCCCCGGCTTTTGCGCCATTGGAAATATTGCACAGTATCAGAGCCGTGGGCTACCGCCTGGAGCGACGACAGGAGGTGCATGCCGTCTTTCTTGAGCTTGCTGACCGGATGCCAGTTCGTAACGCTGGGCGTGCTTTCCATCAGCATGAATGGCTTGCCACCTTTGAGGGAACGGTTAATGTCATGAATAAAGGAAACCCATACACCTTGCTCGATATCACCGGCCCGATCATGCCAGGTCGGGTACGAGTCCCAGGAGATCACGTCGAGCACGTCGGCAAACTTCCAGTAGTTCAGCCCCTCATAAGTGCCCATCAGATTTGTGATGACGGGCAGTTCGGGATTGACAGCCTTGAGTGGCCCGATCTCATGGCGGCAGAAGTCGACCGTTTGATCGGTAACGAAGCGTTTCCAGTCGAGATTCTGGCCATGTACGAAGTGCTCACCATGTGGCGCAGGTGACTCGATCTGGGTCCAGGCAGTATAGGTATGACTCCAGAAGGTTGCCCACCAAGCCTGATTCAAGGCGTCTAAGGTGCCATATTTATGCTGCAACCAACTGCGAAATGCTTGCTGGCAATAATCACAGTGACACTCGCCGCCGTATTCGTTCGAGATGTGCCACCCAATGATGGCAGGATGCTTGGCGTATCGCTCGGCAAGGGCGCGATTCATGATCGCGGTCTTCTCGCGGTACACAGGTGAGGTATAGCAGTGATTGTGGCGCTGGCCCTGCAGGTTACGAACGCGATTGGCTGCGACGCGCAACACCTCCGGATACTTGGCCGA
>JBBRHB010000588.1:0-3744 GCA_038223355.1 Chloroflexales bacterium | reverse complement strand
GGCGATTGGCACGCCGAAGGTTTCGCGCTCTTTGGCATAGCGCAGCGAAGCTTCGAGCGAGGCCTGGATCAAGCCGGTCGCGCCGGTGGCCACGGTATATCGGCCATTGTCTAACGCCGTCATCGCAATCTTAAAGCCTTCGCCCTCTTCACCCAGCCGGTTGGCGACCGGCACTTGCACATTGTCGAAAACGACGCTGCCGGTGTTGCCAGCACGCACGCCCAGCTTGCCATGGATAGGCTGGGTCTGAACACCTTCCATGGTGCGCTCGACGATAAAGGCGGTCATGCCTCGTTGCCGCTGCCCTTTGTCGGTATAGGCCACAACCAGAAAATGATCGGCGATATCGGCCAGCGAGATCCAGGTTTTTTCACCATTCAGCACGTAGTGATCGCCCTCAAGCACGGCCGTCGCTTGCATACCGGCGACATCGGTACCTGCGTTGGGCTCGGTCAAGCAATAAGCAGCAATCTTCTCCCCGGTAGCCTGCGGAACCAAAAAACGCTGCTTCTGCTTCTCGCTACCCCATTGGAACACGGCCAGCGAATTCAAGCCGGTGTGGACGCTCAGGACGACGCGCAGAGCCGTATCGACCCGCTCTAACTCTTCGCAAACGACTGCCAAGCCAAGATAATCGAAGCCAGCTCCGCCATACTTTTGCGGCAGGCAAACACCGAGAAAGCCGAGTTCGCCCATCCGCTTAATGACCGGGATCATATGTGGGGCTTTGCCACCTTCAGTCGCTCCCGCGCGATCCCAATCACGAATGAAGGGCGCAACTTCGCGCTCGGCAAAGTCTCGCACGGCCTTGCGTAGCAGATCATGCTGTTCATTGAGGAAGAAACCGTAATTTGCAGTCCAATCGATCATCGTTCGTACCACCTTAGCAAAGCACCTGCGGCCCCATTGCACACAGGAATCGGACATCACTGTAGCACATCTTCCGGTGATTGCTGCGCAGCGGTTGGGTGGTCTACAATGACTCACGAGGAGAACGAGCTATGCGTGCTGTCATGATGAGTGAGCCAGGTGGTCCGGACGTTTTAAAGATTGGTGAGATTCCACAACCCGAACCCCAAGCGGACCAGGTGCTGGTGCGGGTGGAGGGAGCCGGGCTCAACCGGGCAGATTTGTTGCAACGCAAAGGTGGCTACCCGGCCCCCGCCGGTATTCGGGCTGATATCCTGGGCATGGAGTTTGCCGGCGTAGTGGAGCAAGTTGGTCCGGCCGCGCATCAGTGGAAGGTGGGAGACCGTGTTTTTGGCATCATTGGTGGAGCTGCCCAGGCCGAATACGTGGTAACGGCTGCCGATCAAATCGCCGCCATTCCGCCAAGCCTTGATCCAATGACTGCGGCGGCAGTGCCGGAAGTCTTTATGACAGCCTACGATGCACTGCAACAAGGCGGGTTAGCCGCCGGCAAACGTGTGCTAGTGCATGCGGTTGGGTCGGGCGTCGGCACGGCTGCTTTACAGCTAGCGAAGGCCGCCGGGGCGACAGTCTACGGCACCGCCCGAACGGCAGCGAAGCTTGAACGGGCAACCGAGACCGGCATGGAGCGCGGCTTTATCCAGCAGGGCGATAACTGGGCAGCGGAGGTCATGGCAGCGACTGGGGGCCAAGGTATCGACATCGTGCTGGATTTTGTTGGTGCACCGATCTTACAGGCGAATCTCGACGTTTTGGCTTTGCGGGGACGAATCATCGTGATTGGGACAATGGGCGGAGCACGTGGCGAACTGGACCTGGGCACGTTGATGCGCAAGCGTGCCCAAATTACCGGCACCATGTTACGTAGCCGTCCGCCTCCCGAAAAAGCACAGTTGACTACCGATTTCGCCCGTGATGTCGTCCCACTACTGGCCAGTGGTCAGGTTAAGCCAATCATCGATCGAGTCTTTCCCTTCGACCAGATTGTGGAGGCCCACCGCTACATGGAAAGTAATGCTAATTTCGGCAAGATTGTGTTAGCGGTGGTATGAGCACTTCCTTGAATCCTCAACAACTCACGCCCGCTGCCTCGCTTAATCGTGTACCACTTCTGGGCCTCGACAGCTGGGAGCCGGGTCTGGCTGACAAGACGGCCTATGATCTCCTGTCGCTCCAAGCGCTTACGGACGAGCTTGTACAGCATGCTCAGGAGCTAGGCCTCTCGTCAGATCCAGCCGAGCGCGCACTGCTCCCTCATCTATTTGGTCGCTGTTTCGAAGCACAAGAGCCGAGCATCCGGGCCAGTTCCGAAGCCATCGCGCGGCGTTTCGGCCGGCGCTTAGGCTATCTGATCAAGACCCTTAAACGCGGCCAGCCGCGCGACCGACAAGCACGGCCAGACTGGGACGACAGCTACTGGCATCATTGGTCCGACATTCTGCAGATCCGGCTGGGCGGCGGATTAGCCGCAGGGCAGCTTGGGCAGCGTCTGTGCGCTGCTGCCCAAGCCGTGATTGATGAACATGTGATGACTACCTGTCGCCTCCAAGTGGCAACCTGGCCAGTTCTGTTGCCATTGATCGGTTGTGCTCGTAGCAGTCCCGCAACCGATGGGACAACTTTGGTCTTTGATTTTGGGCAGAGCTTCGTGAAACGCGCAAGTGCAAGCTATCGCGATGGCAAGCTATTGACTCTGCGCTTGCTGCCCGCCATACCGGTGTCCTGGGATACGATATGCCCCTCCAGCCAGACGGAGCGTGAGCAAGCGCAGAGCGTGGCCGAATATATGAGCAACGTGATGGCAGGGGCCTGGCAGGATGCTGCCCAGCATGGTCTTGACCACAGTACAGCACTCATCGCTAGTATTGCGAGCTATATTATTGACAACCAGCCGCTAGCAAGACAAGGCGGCCCATACGCCCTCCTGCGTCTGCTCCCTGACAATGCGGGAGATTGGATCGCGGTGAAGTCTAGCGGCTATGTGGGACGGCAGTTAGCGCTTAGCTTACTGCATGATGGCACGGCGGCAGCGCGAACCTATGCAGGCGAAGAACATGCGGTCGTTATCATGCTCGGCACAGCACTCGGCATCGGCTTTCCACCGGCTGCCCACACGTTACACCTGGTTGATCCCTGCTTCAAAGTCGAAAGGGAGTAAGGGAGTATAATAGGAACTCTAGAATATTTGAACCCCAACAGCTGCAGGTATTAGGGAATTATGTCAAATACAACCTCTGATGTCGATAACGATCTTGCAATCATTGATGGCATGGCCGCGGTCCAGATGATTCTCCGGGTGCTTCAACGAATCACCGGCATGCGTATCGCGCTGGTCGCCCGGGTTACCGAGGATGCCTGGACCGCGTATGCCGTCCTCGACGAGGCCAATTTTGGTCTAAAGCCTGGCGACCAATTAGAGCTGCAAACCACCTATTGAAGTGAGGTTCAGGGTGCGGTCGCACCCCTTCGCGTTAATCAAGCGAGCCAGGATCCGCGCTTTCGCGAGCATCCTGGGTTGCTGCTCCATGGCATAGAAAGCTATATCGGCGTGCCCTTGAATCGTCGCGATGGCAGCTACTTCGGTACCCTTTGCGCCCTTGATCCACAGGCGATGAATCTTTCTGATGCTGACTTTGAGGTCTTTCAGCTTCTATCACAGCTCATTTCGTTCGAGCTCGAAGCAGAAGAGCAACGGCGCAAGCGGATCACTGAGAAACGTGCCTTGGAAGATATCATTGCCATTGCGGCCCATGATTTGCGCCAACCGCTGGCAGTCCTTTCCGGGCGGGCGGAGCTCCTGACACGCCAGGTTAA
>JBBRHB010000587.1:0-3747 GCA_038223355.1 Chloroflexales bacterium | reverse complement strand
CGCGCTGTGCCGCAGGAAGGCCTTCGGTGAGACGCTGGTAGAAGAGCCGCGTGCCGCGGACGAGCGCTTCGGCACAACAGCGGTCGATGATGCGATCTGCGCGCAGGGCCGCTGCTAACTCCTGGGCAATCACGACCGCTTTGCTCGTGCGTAGCGCCACCTCCGTCAGGAAGGCGCGACGCCGACGATACTCCCGCACCGTAAAGGGGCGATAGCCAAAGGCTTCCTGCGCTTCGCGCGTGTGCTCACGGCGCGTCTCCTCACGCTGAGCGTACTCGGTCCATGCCTCGGCGGGCGCTCCCACCTGCCGCGCCACGCAGGCGAGCAGCCCGGCAGGCGGTACGGTATTGGCATCGATGGCCTGGCCGGGATAGCGTAGGTAGCACAACTGCACGGCAAACCCAAGGCGATTGTGCGCACCACGATGCTGGTGAATGATCGCCAACTCCTGTGCATCGAACGTGTAGATCGACGCAAGCTCCGCTTCGGTCTCCGGGCAGGCAAACAACGCTGCCAACTGGGCCGTGGTGAGCACCGATCGCAGCGGCATCTGCTAGCGTTCCGACTCTGCACACGCGAATTGCCGCCTCATGCCGTCTCATGCCGTCTCATGCCGTTCGAGGCGTCGTACGGCTTCCTCCAGGTCGCGTGCGGACGGCTGCGTGTAGATGGCGGTGGTTTCGAGCCGCTCATGGCCCAACAACCGGGACACAGTCGTCAGGTCGGCGCCGGCGTCGAGCACCTGCTTGGCAAAGGTATGGCGCAGCACATGCGGCGTCACCTCCGACAAGCCGGCCCGGCGCGCGTATTTGCGCACGATCAGTTGTACGGCTTCAGGCTGCAGGGGCTCGCCGCGCTGACCGATGAAGACGCGATCGTCCGTCGCAGCCGGTCGCTTCGTGAGATAGGCACGGAGTGCGAGGCGCACGTCGTTGTTCAAGGGGATGGTGCGGTCCTTGTCCCCTTTGCCGCTACGTACCAGCATGCTGCCCTTGCGGTCGAGGATGGTGAGGTCCGGGATGCGCAAGGCACACAGCTCGCCCACGCGTACGCCCGTGTGCCGCAGCGTGAGCAGGATGGCCAGATCGCGCGTGTTCGCGCTCTGCTCCACGGCCCGGATCAGGCGGTCCGCCTCCCGCTTGGCCAGTGATTTTGGCGCACGGGAGCCGGCAGGCACACTTTTCACTTCCAGGGTGGGGAGATCGGTGATCTGACCAGTGGCCCTGGCCCACAGGAAGAACTTGCGCAAGGCCGCCAGCCGGCGGTTGACCGTGGCTGCCTGCCGACGCTGCACCGTACGTAGGTGCGATTTGTGGTCCAGCACATCGGTGGGGGTGACCGCCTGCGGCGTGAAGGTCTCGCCGGTTGTCCCCATGAACCATCCAGCAAAGGCAAAAAGATCCCCTGCATAGCTGGCGATGGTGCTCGCTGCCAGGTCCTGGCGGCGCAGATCCGTCAGGAACGCATCGATAGCCGGAGCGGTGATTTGACGCATGTGCAGCGATCCAAACGTTATGCCGACAGATTTCGTGCCGATACCCACCAGGCCCGCGCCATTGATCTACGAAGGTTTCCCTGACCTGCACATGAAGTCCACGCCAGGTAGAGAGTGGCCTGTCGGTAGAATGCTGATTCTACCGACACATTATCACGGTCGGCGTTCTCGCTGCACAGATGTTTATCCACCTGCGCCGGAGACGGCGAGGCACCGCAGCAGGATGTTCTCGTGATCGGAGCACCACGCAGTCAGGGATTTGCGCAGCGTGCAGGGGTCATAGCCAGTATCATTTGACGTTTCGTCAGGCGACCCGAAGTAGCCTAACCGCCGCCTGCACCAGTGTGCTCGGCCCGGTGCCTGCGATCACTAATGGATGGCGTCTACGGCTCGCTTGAGATTGTCCAAGGTGAGCCTAGCATGCACCTCTCGCTCGATTCTCGCGAGATCGAGGAGGACGCTCGTTGCCGCAGACGGCACGTTGGCCGCGAACGTCAGGAGCAAGTGCGGGCCGCCATCCCGGAAGCAGACCAGCAGCCGCGTAGAAGTTTGGTTCTGGGGAGCCGCTCACGCGACTCGTTCCCTGTATCGCATCTGATAAGCATCTTGAGCCCACTGCCCGGCGCAGTGCGACTGCTTCGGGGTTGCTCAAGTAGATAGCCCGCTTCGCCTGCGCCCATTAACATTGGAGCGTACAAGATCTTTCAGGGGTACGGCAACGAAACCTTTGTAAGAACAGCCACCTATCGCGGTATGGCGTGAGGCGGCACTGCGATTTGAGGTCCAGAGGCACTGACCTGGGTCATCAAGCCTGTCAACAAGTCGAGAAACCGACCCGAGATTGACACTTTACGGAAGCATGCCTGACATCATGTTGAGGCATACTCCAGCCTGACATTGTGAGCGTCGTGTGTTGCCGCACAGGGAGCTACAGGAGGGTATCCCAATATTGGATTGCACGGGGGACGCGGGTTGCCCAATCGGGTAATGGTACTTTGAACGCCTCGGAGAAAAAGCCTGGCAGGTCGAATCCGTAATAAATGACATCCGTTTGGTGCATTACGAACACCGGATTCCCATTCAACTGCGGCGTATCTGGCATATAGGTATGCCACTTAACCGGGATGAGCTTTGGTGAACGAGCTATCTCTTGTGCGACGACGCGTCTTGCTTCCTCATACCAATCGGTTTCTTCAGCCGGATACTCCAGCATCGAGCGCACGTCATAATATTTCCCATTTCGCCAGTCGCAAAATCCATGTGACACGGGCAGCCCCTGACGTAGAAGCTGGGCAAGATCAGGTGGAAAGGTAAGGCTCCATGCCCGTTCGATGGTAGCAATCTCAGCGTCGGTCAAACCTGGGTCGACCGTTACGCCTTGCTCGCGAAGCGCCACGATGACCGACGTAAAATACGCATCCCAGACCGACGTGGGCACAGTCGGCAGTGCTTCACGATCTTCGGCCTCTCGATCCAGACAAAAGTCACACCACCGTCGACCTATTCTCTCGTGGCATTCACGAATGCGACATTGTTGGCACTGAAAGGCCCGACGAACGTGGGATTCGAGCCGTACGAACGGGATGACAGCTGGGTATGCTAGACATTCTTGCAGAAGAGTTTGCATATTCCAGCCCGACTCGGAGGATAGCACCGCAATGCGCCTCTGCACCGCGTAGCCCCGCCGTATCAGTTCGCTGTGCAAGTAGCACACCTCGTCGATCCAAGGGCTAACTCGCTCGATGGCAGGGCTGTATCCTCCGGGCAGATAGTCGTCCAATGTGCCGACCGTCCGCAGCGCAAGGCAAAGATTCTCAAGAATCTCAGCGGTCGGTGTGGTAGGCAGGAAAGGATATCGGTGACTCGGCATTTGTATACCGTAACAAGGTGTTAGGCGCCGCTAAGCGTGCATGTCTCGGCTAAAGTTCCTATTCAGTCCTAAACGTACAATATTTGACGTTTCGTCAAACGTCCCCATATGCTGTTCGAGGGTGCATTGACTCCCGTCGAGGGCGCCTTGCATCCCGATCGCGCGCGTCCCGGCCTGGGGCTGGAGTTCAAGCGGGCCGACGCCGCGCGCTACGCCGTCTGAGTGCGCGCACCCGGCGGCTGAGCCCCGCGACGAGAAAGGCTGCTGGGCGCGGCAACGAGACCACCGGGTGGTGCGGCCACGCACCGATCGACTGGAGAGGAGGGACACAGCATGGGACACCCCGTCCCCGCGACGAAGAGGAGCACGACGGAACATGTGC
>JBBRHB010000586.1:0-3754 GCA_038223355.1 Chloroflexales bacterium | reverse complement strand
GTGGCAGACAGAGCCACGGCGGGGGGCATCGAACGCGGTTTGCGGGCGAATGTCGCTACTGTGGCTGTGCCACTGCGGCGCCCAAAGGATAGCGAGTCACGACAGGCCTGGGAGAAGGTCGTCACAAGAATCATATCGGCTTTCAAGCCGGATCTGATCGTGATGGCGGGCTGGATGCGGGTTATGTCGGCCCAATTCGTCGCGCCGTTTGCTGAGCGGATGATTAACCAGCATCCGGCATTACTGCCGAGCGATGGCGCGCCGACAGTGCGACTGCCGGATGGGAGGGTCATACCAGCTATTCGTGGAGCCCATGCAGTCCGCGATGCGCTGGTACTGGGCCTACCGGTAACCGGCTGTACGATCCACCGCGTGACAGCTGAGGTTGATGCCGGTCCGGTGCTTGGTCAGGTTATGGTTCCGATCCTGGCCGGTGATACCGAAGCAAGCTTGCACGAACGGATCAAGCAGGTTGAGCGACCATTGATTGTCCAGGTTGTCCGGCAGCTTGCGCATGAGAGCGAAGCTATGTAGCGATTTTTACTTTTGTGGCCCGTTCCTTGCCAACTTGTCTGCAGACGCCATGCGAAAGGAGCGTTTGAGTCGAGACCGGAAGGACAGGGCACCCGTTTATGGAGCACACGAAGCTGGACACTGACCTCGTCGCATTACATCGACGTGGGGCATGGGATGCAAGCACAGCACTGATGTACACAATTGATTCAGGCTTCCAGATTGTGGCCGTTAATGCGGCGTGGGAGCGTTTCATCCGTGGAAATCAGAGCGAGCCATTGCTTCAACAACGGGTCGAAGGGGCCAACCTGCTGGAGGCGATGCGCGAACCATGGCGCTCGGAAACTGAAGTACTTTGTCGGGCGATCTTTGACCGGCAGCTGCCACAGCACGAAGCTATGCACGACTACTCGACTATAGACAGCCGTTGCATTCTCCACACGGTGATAACACCACTGGTCAACGAGCAGGACGAGATTATTGGGGCGGCCTTTACGAGCCACGACTTCACGGCGCATCGGGCGTTGCAGAATGAGCTCAGCCAGCAGGGGGAGCAGCTGGATGTGCTCGGACGCGAGCTGCAACGGTTACAGCGAATCGCGGTGCAGCTGATTGCGGATACCGACCCGACCGGCTCATTACATTCGATCATGCAGGCCATTGCTGAGGCTGTACCCCGGGCGGCCCTTGCGCTGCTGCGTATTGATCAGATGACGGGTGATTTCGCACCGCAAGTCGTGACGCTACCCAACATGCTCGATTTGAAAACAATAGCAGTTGTATTGCGCCCTTTGTTAGCCGGCCTGCGTTCACGTCCGGGCCAAATCGATGTCGTGGGTTACTCCGATATTGGGACAGCCTTAGGGCTAGCGGTACCGCGGGTGCGCGCCGTCTGGCTCCAACCGTTACGCGGACGTGAGGGGCAGTTGCTGGGATGTGTGGTGTGCAGCTGGCCGGTGCCCTACCGCTTGTCGCCCCTCGTTCATCAGCTTTTGAATGTGTATGCCGCCTATGCGGCGCTGGCGATTGAAAACGCTAGTTTGTATGCGGCCGAAGTTGTCGCTCGGCGCGAAGCCGAACGGCAAGGGGCCGTCGCTGCGGCAGGCAATGCCCAGCTGATCGCGACATTACGCGCGATGGCCGATAGTGTCATCTTATGTGACCAGCAAGGGCGGATTGTACTCGCCAACGAGGCGACCGAGCGGCTGTTCCAGTACACCCCTCATTTGCTGGGACCGACAATCACCGCGTTAGCCAAACAGTTCGGGATAGCGGCGCCTTATGACCAACTAGGGCTGGATCAAGCCATTTTAAACCAAGTGATGCAGGGCGAGTGCGAAGTGCGTCGAGAAGACGGCACACGCACCTTGCAGATCGAAGCGCGTCCGGTGCGGGCCGCCGATGGCATGGTGTTGGGGGCAGTCGCGGTTGTGCATGACGCCACCGAGGAACGGATGGCCGTACGCCTTAAAGAGGAGTTTCTGTCGGTTGCAGCCCACGAGCTTAAGACACCCGTCACAACACTTAAAGGTTATGCCCAACTCGCGCTCAAGCGGATTGCCAATCTGCCGGATATGGAGCCGATCCGGCGCTCGCTCCACACGATCGATGATCAGGCCGATCGGATTACACGGCTGGTGAGTCAACTGCTGGATGTGAGCAGTATTCATGCGGGGCGACTGGAACTTGATATTGCACGCTTCGAGCTGGTCGAAATGCTCCAGGAGGTGCTGCAAGCTGAGGAGCGAAAGACGCCGGGACCGGCACTTCATTTGTCTGGTGCAGCGATGGCGTGGGTCGATGCCGATCTTGATCGGATCGAACAAGTGGTCCGTGGCGTCGTCCGGAGCATCAGAAAGTTTGCCAGCGAGGGGAGTGTCGTTGAGGTCGAGGTACATTGTGGGCGCATGGTCGAAGTCGTAATGGTCGAGCAACTGGTCAGCGGTCCAACGGAGGTAGCCCACGTCCATCAAGCAGCGCCAGTCATGACCAGCAGAGCCGAGATGAGCCTGGGCCTACATATTATGCAGGCAATCGTCGAACGGCATGGTGGTGAGATGCGCATTGAGGGCGGTAATGGCCAACGGCTGTGGATTAGCTTGACGTTACCTGCAACACATGGCACAGGGCGACGACTGGCAGCTGAGGAGGGTGCAGACATACGTTGAGTGGGCGAGCGGCGAGCCATCTGCGTTGCCCATTACTATGGCCTATGCTATACTGCTTCGCCGTACGTCAGGGCCGGGTACCCGTCTAGGAACCGTTATGCAGCTTCGACATGCCGCGCAAACTGACGTTGGTCGTGCCCGTGACCATAATGAAGATACCTACGGGCTCGAAGCGGCAACCGGTCGCCCGGAAGGCGCGCTTTTTTTGGTCTGCGATGGGGCCGGAGGGCTGGCAGCGGGCGAAACAGCCAGCGATCTCGCCGTCAAACGCATTATTACAACCTATTATGACACGCCGGGTCGTGATCGAGCGGTCGCGTTAAGAGCGGCGTTTACCAGGGCTAATGAAGAAGTCTTTGCCCAAGGCCAGGGCAAGATGGCGACAACGGCGGTTGCTGCGGTCTTTCTGAACGATGCTGTGCTGGTCGGCAACGTTGGCGATTCACGCGCGCTTCTGATTCGTAACGGCCAGCCCCGCCAACTGACGCGCGACCATTCTTTTGTGGCTGAGCAAGTTGCCGCCGGTGTTATTACCCCCGAGCAGGCACGGGTCAGCAGCTACCGCAACATTATCACACGGGCCTTAGGCAACCGACCCACGGTTGATGTCGACCTGTTCCGTGAACCGGTGGCCGTCGGTGACCGAATCGTCTTGTGTAGTGACGGACTACATGGCTTGGTCGAAGCGGAAGAGATTGCCCAGGCTGTGACGCTGGTATCTTTGCAGCAAGGCGTTGAGCGCTTGATCGCGCTGGCGAATGAGCGTGGCGGCGGCGACAATATTACTGCCGTGGCCATTGAGGTCGTTGCCCTCACCTTCGCACCAGGCGAGGCACCTGACATTGCGCCCACGACACGCATGACCAATGATCTGCCAGACAACCCGCCGGTGCCCAAAGGTGCCCGGGTGGCAGGGGCGGTCCCATCTGAGTCCCACCCCCGCCTTTCAGCAGCCTCTGTGGTCCCACCTCCGCTGCCGCCGATCACTTCTAGCGGCAGCGGCCGGTCATTCGTGGGCTGGATGTTCGTCGCAATAGCACTCCTGCTCCTGATCGGTACGTTGGCATATTTTG
>JBBRHB010000585.1:0-3759 GCA_038223355.1 Chloroflexales bacterium | reverse complement strand
ATGCCGCAGGCGGCGGCGAACAGCGGCGGCAGGATTTGGTAGGTATTATTGAAGGCTTTGTAGAGGCTGTCCGTGCCCGGATGAAAGATAATCATCCCGATAAAGACGACAGCGTAAAGGAATGCGAGCGCTGCCGTCATATTCCGTAGATGAAAACGGGCTTTGTCCATATTGATTATCACTTTACCCACTACGCACCCACACAACGCACAGTCTACTGCGCTCAAAGCAAATTGGACACCGACCAACAGGGTAGTAGCGCCGTGTGAGTAGGACTAGCGCCGGTCAGGACCGCGGTCCGCTGCCGAACTGCCAGCTGTAGGATTTGGTGGATTGCGCTACAATCAAGAGACTTTTATGTGCTCGACAGCGCTACGTCACCACTGAAGGGGCTAGAGCCTATGCAGTCCGTCGGCATTGTGTTGCCTTCGACAAGCCTCGTTTGGGGTCAGTCAGCAGGCCGAGGCACACTATCTGAGCAGCATTCGGCCATTAGTGGAGCGGTCATCCACCAGATGCACCTGCTCGGTCTTGAGGAGCTAGGCCTGCTCATAGAGGTGCCCGGCGACATGCCGATCCCGCGAGAGGAGCTATGGGAGTTCGCGGAACGATTAGCCAGTGAACTCGACGCGCTCGCGCCGCTGCTCCTCGAAACAATGCAGCACGAGACTGGCTTTATCCGCCGTGACTGTACCGAGCTTCTGGCCGGCACGCTTGGCTATCTGCGCGGCTTTCGCGCAGCGATCGCAGCGAGTGAGCGAGCGGTAGCACCCCTGACCCCTTATCAACTCGCGGACGGTCCGCGTCAGATCCGGTTGGTTCGCTCTTCCTGGAACACTGTCGCCGTGATCCTGCCCCAGAATGCCTTTCTTCTGGTTGCCGTTACGGCGCTCCTGAATGTGCTTGCCGCCGGCAACCGGGTCATCCTGCGGCCGCCACAGCAATCCGCTAGATCGGCTGCCTTGTTTATGACCGCCCTACGGCGGAGTAACGGTCGGCTTGATGCTATCAGTGTTGTTTTCGCACGGTCACGGGACTTTGTTGAAGCGTTACATCGATCGCGACAGTCGATGTTGATCCACTATATGGGGAGCTCGCAGCATGCCGCAACGATTATTGACCAGGGGTTCCGCGCTGCTCAGCGGGTGCTCGTCGATGGCTCTGGCAACTGTTGGGTCTGGATTGACGCTAGCGTGAGCTTGGATACTGCCGTTGACTTGTTGACGGCCGGAGCGACGCGGTACAACGGCCAGACATGTAGCTCCATTAATGGTGCGATAATCCACCCCTCACTATGGCAGGCGGTATGCGACCGCTTAGCCGACCGCTGGCGGCGCCTGCGTGCCGGTGACCCAGTTTCCCAGGACGTCGACGTCGGGCCCCTCTTTGATGAGGGTCAGGCAGAGTGGTGCCAGCAGCAGCTTCTTACGAGCGGCGGTACGGTCCTCGCCGGGGGCAAGCGTGCCGGCAATCTGCTTGAGGCAACGCTGATCGCCTGTCCCGACCGGAACAGCGGACTCGTTGCACAGGGCATCTTCGGGCCGGGGTTGTGGATTATGCCGGGTGAACAGTCAACATTTATCGAGTGGTGGGCGCAGAATCGCTACACGTTATGCGCCGGCGTTTTATCTGCGCAGCCCGCCTTAGAGTGGTGGCTGGCGCGCCTCACAGGGGTCGCTCGGCTCTCCGTCAACGGCGACCCCAGCGTGGAACACATCTTTGAGCCATGGGGCGGTTACCCTGAATCCGGGAGCAATCCAGTGAGCATCTGGCTTGAAAAATATCAGCGAGTTGTCGCGATCGAGGAGCCAGCACCTTGAAGCGTAGTAGCCAACCAGCGCGGCGGGGATGATGGTATGATCGGGGTGGGGCAGCCATCACGTTGCGCGAAGTAGCCCCGATGGTACGGAGGGCACCCTATGGCTGAACACTGGACAATCGATCAAGTCCCTGATCTAACAGGAAAAGTTGCAGTTATCACCGGTGCCAATAGTGGCCTCGGCTATGAAACGGCCAGTGCGCTGGGGCGCAAAGGCGCCCATGTCGTGATGGCTTGCCGCGACATGACGAAAGGTGCCGAGGCCGCTGCCAGGCTGCAGCGCCAGTACCTCGCAGGATCGTTTGTCGTTGAGGCGCTTGATCTGGCCGATCTTGGCTCGATACGGCGCTTTGCCGCGACGTTTGTGCAGCGCTTCTCGGCACTTCATATCCTGTGTAATAACGCTGGGGTGATGCACCTGCCTTTGCGTCAAACTGCCGACGGCTTCGAGATGCAATTTGGGACGAACCATCTGGGCCATTTCGCACTGACGGGGCTGTTGCTCCCTGTTATCACGCAAACATCCCAGGCGCGCGTCGTGACGACCAGCAGCGGGCTCCATCGCTCGGGCCAGCTCAACTTTGCCGATCTCCAGAGTCGCACAAGCTACAATCCCCAGCGCGCTTATAGCCAAAGCAAGCTCGCCAACCTGCTGTTTGCTTATGAACTGCAACGCAAGTTTGAAGCACATGGGCTCTCCGCAATGAGCGTCGCAGCCCATCCCGGCTACGCGGCGACCAACTTGCAATTCGCCGGTCCGCACATGGAAGGGTCGGCCCTGAAAACTGGCATAATGACGCTCGCGAACCGTGTGCTGGCGCAAAGCGCTGCGATGGGTGCGCTGCCGGTGATCTATGCAGCCACAGCTCCGGAGGTGCGAGGCGGTGAGTATTTTGGTCCCGATGGCTTCATGGAGATGCGCGGCTTTCCTGCCAAGGTACACTCGAATGCGCGCTCGTATGATCGGGCCGTGGCAGAACAGCTTTGGATGGTCTCTGAGGAGTTGACCGGGGTCACGTACGAGCCGGTACTGAGCAGTTCGTCTCACGTTGCACCGAGTGCCTAAGCACCACGAGGATGAACGTTAATGCTCGACTAAAAGAGCCTGCCTACGGCGTTCATGGAAGACACACGGCGTGACCCAACGGTAAGTCAAGCGGCGGCTCCATGGCCTGAATGACCTTGGAGAGCAAATATTCCAGTTGTTCCACCTCAGTTTCGCTAAGGGCGGCCATGAGCACGGCGCCATCAGCTTCTCGTCGTACATGAAGATCGGCCAGCTTTGCCTGTCCCGCGCAGGTCAGGGTGACGTGAACGACCCGCCGGTCGTCCACGTCGCGATCACGGGCTACGAAGTCGGCATGCACCAGACGATCCACAATGCCGGTTAGTGTTGCCCCCGATTGCTGCGTCAAGCGTACAAGATCGCTCATCATGCAGCGTCCACCGAGTTGTTCAAGCATTATCAGTACGATCGCTTGTGGAGCCGTCACCCCACTCGCCTCCGACAACTCGGCCATCCGCTTATGCAAATGCCAACCGAGTGTGCGCATAGTAGCCGACAATTTAGCCAGACATTCCTGCCGCCGTGCCATAGTCACGCCTTCCTTTGCAGCACCGACTACTGCCCCGTGACGATCAATACCGAAGCGCTCATGCCCACACGCAGGTTAGCGTTGTCTTTGGGCAGCGAGATCCGAACGATGTAAGTGCGCACATTTGCCGATATGGTGGCATCAGGCGCGATGTACGTCACTTTGCCCTGAATCTCCTGGCCCTTCAGCGCATCGACCGTTACTTTAGCGGTCTGGCCCACGCGCACCTGCGTGATATCGGTTTCATTGACATTGACGTCAATGTGCAAGAGCGAAGGATCCACGAGCCGGAAGGCAATGCCTCCTTTGGTCGTGGCAGCCGAACTATCGCCCGGATCGACATTG
>JBBRHB010000584.1:0-3763 GCA_038223355.1 Chloroflexales bacterium | reverse complement strand
AATAAACAATGGCAGAATCAGCACGGCCAGGATTGTTAAGCGCCATTCCAGCGAGATCATGATCGCGAGCGTGATACACAGCAGAACGATATTGGTAATGATACTGACCAATGTCCCGGTCACGGCGCGTTGGGCACCAATTACATCATTATTTAAGCGCGAGATCAGCTCACCCGCTTTAGTATTGGTAAAAAAGCGCAGCCCGAGCCGCTGCATATGATCATACAGAGCACTCCGCAGATCACAGATGATCCCTTCACCGACTTGTGAGGAGTGCTTGCGTTGAAAAACATCAAGCAGGCCGCTCAGCAACGGCAAAATGATCATGCCGGCGGCCAGCAAACTTAAGCGCGTGAGATTGCCCGGACTCCCCGCATGCGGCAGCGCGTGATCGATCAAATCGCGCAACAACAGCGGTGGCAGCAAGCCCAAGAGTGACCCCAGCAGGATCGCGCCGAGCATCAAGATAATGGCGCGACGATAGGGCCGGGCGTACTGGGCAACCCGTCGCAGCAAGCCACGGCTGATCTGCGGCCGGTCCCGTTCCTCATCAAAGCGCACAAACGACCACCAGCTTCCGCTGGGAGAACCACCAAACATAAATCTTTGCTCCTATGTTAGGAGCATACCACGTCCCGCGCGCGGCTGATGAGTCGCTGCGGTAAGCAGGCTCGGATACATACTCGAGGCGCAGGAGGAACTACGAGGTCTTTTAGGGGATAAACGAAGTGCCAGTCTTTACGACCGGCACTTGGGTTCTAGGCTAGCCAGAAGTTGTAGGCTAGGACGTGGCTGAGACGTGCAACGACAATATCGCAGGAGTAAGGACGTAGCTAAGACGTGGGTGTACGACGATGGTGCGACGGCTGCAATGGTGTAGGACGCGCTAGAACGATGTGATATGACAACTTCTGTCTGTCCCCTAGAATAGTCATAGCTTACCAGGCTTCTCTGTTGCGGAATATAGCTCAATAGTCCTTTGACCTGATTCGGTGAGGTCCCAAGCTTTAGGGAGACGATTGAATAACAAAAGGCGTTAAGCTCCCGTCATGCCACCAGCCGACCACGCGAACCGCTCCATAATGAACATCGCCGCTGCTTGTGAGGTGCTGGACCAGTTGCGGCTCAATGACGCCACGCAGCTTGATCTGGTGAGCATCATTACGGGGAATACCACCACCACCGGTCTGCTCGGTGAGAATCGCGCCGTCTTTGGTGGTTAATAGGGTTCCGGCTACTTTGAGCAGCACGTCATTGAGTGCACGAATGTTCGTTGTTAGGTTGGTTAGCGTTGTTGTGTCGGGTGCCAAGACGCTACTCCCATCAAGCGTAAATTGGTAGGGATAATGGGCATCGGGACCATACGCTCCCTGTGGACCAAGCTGCCCGCGCAACTTAAGATAACCCAATCCACCGGCCAATTGGGCCTTGACGTCATCCGGGATGTTACCCGCCAACCATAGCGCCGGCGGCCTCACGCTTAATGGCCGCAACTCCTGACCGTCGTAATGGAAGCCTGGCACGATCTGGATCGTCCCGTTTATAATCGCCACCGGTGCGATCAACACGAGTGAGCGACCAACAAAGTTTTGGGGATTGTCGAGCAGCGTCGGCAGACCCACGACTACCGGCTTGACCACGACTGTCATCGTCGGTGGAGCTGGTAGAACGGAGACCGGCTCACTACTACACGCCACCAGGCACAAGACCCAGAACAAGGCAAAATTGCGCATGTCCTGGATGCTACCAGTACACGTCACTTCTCGCAAACAGCCCTTCTGACAGCGCTCGGCACGCTCATGATAGCTTTTGACAGTAGGTTGCAAGCCTACTAGGTGACCCAAATGCTATACTGCCCTACACGACGTCTGTGCAATCCGTCACAAAGAAGGCCTTTAGTCTTATGGGCACGAAAAACTCGCGTATTCCTGGTTTCTACCAACTTGATCCGGCCGCTCGGTTACGCGAGGTAGGCGCGTTCGATGGCTTAAGTACCGACGACTTGGCTGCACTGCGGGGCGGGTATGGCATTCTTACGCTGGAGCGGGCTGACCATATGATCGAGAATGTGGTCGGAACCTTTGAGCTACCATTAGGTGTTGCAACCAACTTCTATATTAATGGGCGAGATGTACTGATCCCGATGGTGGTCGAAGAGCCGTCCATCGTTGCCGGGACCTCTTTTGCCGCAAAGCTGGTACGCGAGGGCGGTGGTTTTCGCACCTCCAGCACGCGCTCACTAATGATTGGCCAGATCCAGTTAGTCGATGTACAGGAGCCAGAGGTCGCGACAGCAGCCATTTTGGCGCATCGTGACACCTTGCTAGAACTGGCGAATCATCAAAGCTCGGCCCTAGTTAAGCTCGGCGGAGGTGCGGAAGACGTCGAAGTACACGCTTTTCCCAGTTCACCGGCAGGCCCCATGCTTATCGTCCATCTCGTTGTTGATTGCCTGGACGCCATGGGTGCCAATGCGGTTAACTCGATGGCCGAAGCGGTTGCACCACTGCTAGCAGAGTTAAGTGGTGGTCGTGCTATCCTACGTATTCTATCGAATCTCACCGACCGGCGCCTAGCCCGCGCCACTGCGACACTGCCCCTGCGTGTCCTGGCGCGCCCGGAGATGTCCGGCGATGAAGCCGCTGAGGCGATGCTGCAGGCCTATGCCTTCGCCGCCGTCGATCCCTACCGCGCGACGACACATAACAAAGGCATCTTAAATGGCATCGATCCGGTCCTCCTGGCGACCGGACAAGATTGGCGGGCCGTTGAAGCCGGTGCTCATGCCTATGCGGCGCGTGACGGTCGCTATACCTCGCTAACCACTTGGTCGCGGGATACCAATGGTGACCTCGTCGGCACGCTTGAGATGCCTTTAGCGGTCGGCATTGTCGGCGGTGCCACCAAGGTGCATCCAGCTGTCAAATCCGCGCTCAAGCTGCTCGGCGTGCAAAGTGCACGTGAACTCGCTGAGGTCTGCGCCTGCGCCGGTCTCGCCTCGAACCTAGCTGCTATGCGCGCCCTGGCAACCGAAGGCATCCAGCAAGGCCATATGGCGTTGCATGCTCGCCAGATGGCTATGAGTGCTGGGGCGACCGGCCCCTTAGTACAGATCCTTGCCGATCAACTCGTCGCTGAGCGCAACATTAAACCGGCACGCGCTGCCGAGTTGCTGCGCGAAGCGCAGGCAACGCTGACCGTGACCTAGACCCCAACACCGGACCAAACCCCGCTCGTCTACACCCCGCCTGCGAACACGATGCTCGTCACCTTTTTGGCCTGTGCCGCCAGGCATCATCATGCTACCCGTTTTGTTAGGGTGCGTTTGGCTGGCAAAGGCTGGTACAATGAATCATACGTCCCCAGCGCAGGGGTAAGTCCGGCCCCTTTCACACTGGTATCCCCCGTTCGGTGTGCTAGGTGGCATGAGAAGGAGACCGTATGGCGCCCGCAAACACCACCGAAGTCCGCGATGCCCTGGCGCGCGAACAATATCTGGCCTCAGATGACATTACGACCGTGCTCTTCCTGGCCGAAAAACTTGGTAAACCACTATTGGCCGAAGGTCCGGCCGGCGTTGGCAAAACCGAGCTTGCCAAATCATGGGCGGCCGCCAGCGGTCGCAAGTTAATCCGCCTGCAATGCTATGAAGGCTTAGACGAAACCAAAGCGCTCTATGAGTGGGAATATGCCAAGCAAATGCTCTATACCCAGCTCCTACGCGATCAGCTCAAAGAAACGTTGCAAGGTGCCCGAACGTTAG
>JBBRHB010000583.1:0-3780 GCA_038223355.1 Chloroflexales bacterium | reverse complement strand
GGTGGTAGTACGGCTTGAGTTCAGGGCGTGCCCTACGGTGCAGCCAAGGACATGCACAGGCTATTTCGCCTCCCTTCCTTCGTAGCAGAATGGTTCCACCGGTGATCACCTTCCCTCCTATGCAGGTCGCGGCAGCGACGACCTGTTTTTCGATTGGCACACGGTACCAGTCCGGCGCTACGCGTCAAAAGGGCTCAGCTTTGGGAACGGCTCCTCGGTGCCCCACCGTTCCCAAAGCTGACGCTACGCGTTTTGACCCACCGCTCATTCCGGCCTGGTCTTGCGATGCTATCGAAAACGGGCACTGCCGCCCGGCATACAGAGGGAGGATGCGATGATTACAGTAGGGAACAAAAAACACGGCGCACGCGGGATCTATGTCGGACGACCGTCACCGCTAGGCAATCCGTTCGTGCTGCAGGACGAGGCGAGCCGCGCTGCGGTCATTCGGGCGTATGAAGATTGGTTGGCCGAACAACTGCTTGATCTGCAGAGCGCGGCAAGTGTTGAGCTTCATCGGCTGGCAACGCTGGCGCGGAACCAGGATCTGTGCCTGGTGTGCTTCTGCGCGCCGAAGGCCTGTCATGCCGACAGTATCAAGCGTACCATCGAAGCGATCAATCGCGCGTGATCCCCGAACGCCATAGCCGCGTCCCTTGCGGGGTTGCTCTCGATGTAGGCCCGAAGGTGGGGTAACGCCAAGATATGTGTAAAAGTAGAAATTAGGTCGTTAGCACTGGCGCAACGTTAGGTCGCGGACATTTTGGAGAATGACAGCGTTGGTCACCAAGCCAGTGTTGTTGCTGGCGAATGCCATGCTGTTCTATACCACAGCAACACTGGCAGAATGATCTGCGGGCGTTGAGCAAGGAGGGCTATCCGGTCGATGTCGTAGCCGTCGCGGCGTCGAGTCCCTACGCCGCGAATGGCCTGGAGCGCTTTGGCAGGTCCATGCTGAACCTGGAGAACATCCCTGATCCGCTCGATCGCGGTACACCAGTAATTAATGCATGAACGACATGGGCAGCACCCAACGATGGTAGATTGATGTGGCCCGTTTCTGGCTAATCCGTGCCGTCCCTCAGCTCGCCCAAGAGTTTGGCATCAGCCGCGAGACGCTCTATCAGTATCTCCGCACATGAGACTTTTTGTGCGGATGACCGAAGAAGCCAGCACACTGGTATGATAGATCGCAGTTGACCAAGCACAGGAGTTCTGCTCGTCGCTTCCATCGTTGCACGTGCACGACCACCCGTTCCTAGCTACCGGAGGGACATGACCATGAACGACCTTGATATTTCAGGTACTGGTATTGAAGGCCAGGTGATGATTGGACCCATTCGCCCCGTTGAACGTCCCGGGATTATTAACCAGCGTCCCTATCAAGCGACCGTTACTGTTTTGGATCAGAACGACCAGCCTGTGACACAGTTCCAAAGCGGCACGGACGGTCAGTTTCGGATCCCATTGAAGCCGGGAACATATATCCTGCGGTCTGAGTCCCCGGGCAACTACCCCCGTGCCCCCCAACACCAGATGGTGACCGTTATCCAGAACCGTTTAACCCATGTGACGCTCCTATACGATAGTGGCATCCGATAATGAAGACGGCCCCTGCCCTTGACCGGCTGGGAGACCACACCAACGAGACGACCACTGTCAACGCGTCATGGCTATCGGACGCTCGGCACAAAGCGGCCGACCATACCGACGCTTGAGGTGGAACCCCTCATGGCCTCGTCCAGTCGGCTGCACGCTTGGCTGACACTTTGGTCCCCGCCAGCGCACGACCAATCAACGAATGCCGCTGTCGTAGGTAAGGGTCACGGAAACGTAGCCGGTCGCCGCAACCGTCACGCTTTGTGGCTGCGGAGGCCGCGGATATTTGTCCGGTGAGAGCGGCACCAGGGTATACGTCCCGGCGGGGAGATCAACACGAAATTGGCCGTGTGCGTCAGAGTGCGCCTGGGCAACGGGCCGATCACCAACGCCGAGAATTGTGACGGTTGCCGGATAGGGCCTGTCGGGGCAGGGCTGGTTGGCACGGGCGACGGGGCAGACCGGACCGATCACGGTCCGTCCCTCGATGCCACTCCCTGTCCGGGCTGACGGTGGGCTGGACGGAGTGGGTAAGGACGTGCCGGGACCGCGGACTGGCGTGCTCGGTGGAGTGCTAGGCGAGGGCAGGCTTTGGGTTGTAGGAGATGGGCTTGGTATGGGGGGCAAGGCAGGTTGGCTGGAGGGGCTTGGAGCCGTGATCGGTGTCAGGGTGCTGAGCGGTGTGGCGGAGAAGGTCGGGAGGATGCTGGGCGTGGGCAGGCTTGAAGCTGTTGCGGCTGGGCTTGATACTGTGGTCGACGTCGGCGTGCTTAAAGTGGCTACCGGTGTGCTCGCCGGTGCCGTTTCACTCCCCGACGCTGGAGCAGCGACCCCACAGGCTGTGAGCCATGCGAGGAGCCCCAGTGTGAGATACGACTTCCATGATATGGTAAACGTCTTGAGCATGCCTGACCTCCTCGCTTTCGCCGAGCTATCCGCGCGTCCTTGTGTTTAGACGTTGTGATCCCCCGCAGGGTTCCCAACCGAAGCGAGGTATTTGCATGATTAAGCGCCGGTCAAACGCTCAGTTCGCGCGCGAGCATCGACCCAGTTGAGGTTGAGCCTGTCCCCAAAGGCAATGGGCAGACACTCCAGCGGCAGATGCGACCAATGGAGGTGTGCGTTGGCCTTCTCAAACGTCTTCCGACAACGGGCATGGACCAACAAGATCCGGCCCTGCTCCGTCAGTTCTCCAGTATCGTGTTTGGCCCAACAAAATACTTCTGCCGTTGCATCCGTAATGGGCCCTTGAGTAGTATTACGGGCGCTGCCTTCGCGATTCCGGCTTGATAATGCCCGGTCATCGCTCGCGCGCAAAAACTCCCGCATGCCCTGAGATCGGCCAGGCAATGCTCAGATTGAGCTAGCTCAACGCCGTGGGGGATCAGTTAGGCGCGTGGAGGCGGGAGGGCGGGATGGATCGACCGCGAATGAAAGGTGTGGAGCGGTGGGAGCACTGGCTGCCGGACCAGCGGGCTGGAGCTGAGGGCCACAGCGAGCGGCAGCACGCTCTGGATCTGCATACGCTTCGTGGTGACCTGGTCCTGGTGAGCATGCTCGCAGCCTTGCAACGGGATCGGGGCTGTTGCTATGGAATCTCGACCCAGAGCCCATCGGTCGTTGCTGCCATCCGCCAGGTGCAGGTGTTGTCGGTGGATCGTCCCGGCAACATGGATGACGGCCGCCACCGGATTACCCAGCACGCAGAGGAGGGTGAGGGCGGTGGTGATCAGCCAACGATGAACAGCGGCGAGAGACACGGCACCCATGACCATAGGATAGCATACTCTCTCGACAACCGACCTCCGACGGGGCAACGTACGCCGGATACGGAGACGCGGCGACGGCACCTCCAGTCCAGATGAAGCTGGCTGTCTATGTGGGTAGACGACACTCTTGCAGATACGATGTGCCGAGCGACGAACGAGCATGACCACACTACGGCGGACCCGCAGCGAGGTACACGGAAAGGCGTGTGTATTGGGGCGGCTTCATCGTCTCTCGTGGATGCTGCCCAACACAGCCGGACGCTGGCCCAGATGCGCTACGTGGAGGTTGACGCACGCGGGATGCGGAGAGCGACGCACCAGCAGAGCTCGCCTTGGCGGAGACGTTCACTGTCCTGTGGCTGGACTACGATGACTGTCTTCCCAGCTGACGGTTCTCGGCGTGCTCACCTTG
>JBBRHB010000582.1:0-3785 GCA_038223355.1 Chloroflexales bacterium | reverse complement strand
CGGTCACGCAACAAGTTGTACAAAGCCTCCAACCATGAAGCGGGCGGCCCCCACGCAACGCGAACGGCGCTTTGGCTTGGTAGCTGAGGACGAGCCACGGATTTTGGTGAGTCCGATCTGGCAACGTTGGCTGCCGCTGCCGGCCACCATAGCGGCGCTTGGCCTCGCCGTCATGCTGCAAACGAGCAAGGCCACCTTCTGGCGCTGGCTGGGACGTGCGCTGCTGGGCGGGGCGGCGGTAGGGCTGTGGGGGCTGTTTGAGGCGCTGGTCCCGAAGGTCGAACGGCTGACGGTGACGCTTGATGGCCTGCCGGCGGCCTTTGACGGGCTACGTATCGCCCAACTAAGCGATTTTCATGTTGATGAGCATATTGCAGACCGCATTGCGGCGCACGCGATCCGGCGCGTCCTGCGTGAAGAGCCCGACCTGATCCTCTTTACCGGTGATTTTGTGACCACGAGTGTGCCGCGCGCGCGGCTGCGCGCGACCGTTGGCCTTATGCATGCACCGCTAGGCGTGTGGGCAGTTTGGGGCAACCACGATTACTGGTTCGATATTAATGAGCTCCGCACAGCGCTTGACGAGTTTCCGATTACCGTGCTCGAAAACCAACATGTGGCGCTCATGCGGGGCGGGGCCACGCTCTATCTTGCGGGCACCGACGATCTCTGGGAAGGCGATGCCGACCTTGAGCAAGCACTCGCCGGCATTCCCGAGGGCGCACCCGTCATTTTGCTCGCCCATGAGCCCGACTTCGCCAGCCAGGCGGCCCAACACGGCATTTTGCTCCAGCTTTCGGGCCATGCGCACGGCGGCCATATCGCCTTGCCCTGGCTGGGGGCGCTCTTTTTGCCGCGTTATGCCCGGCAATGGGCACGCGATTTGCACCGGGTCGGCCATATGTGGCTGTATGTTAATCGCGGGCTGGGTGGCTACCTGTTCCGCCTGGGAGCCCGTACTGAGGTGACGCTGATCGAGCTGCGTGCTTTTGCAAACTGAGGAAGCCTATGCTACAATCGCGACCCATCCCAGGCACGCGACGACGCAGCGCTTATGGAGCTTCTTCGTCGGGCGTATTGACTAGCCCGGCGTTTTATATTTACTTAACATTCAGTGGGGGATGGAGGAGCCTGTTATGGGGATTTTGAGGGGGTTGGACGGATTAACGGGCTTTGAGCAAGCCGTCATCTGGGGGGTCTTACTGGTTGCCGTCGGCGGCCTCGTCTACGCGGCAATCCTGCGCCGGTCGATTCTGACGCAAGATACCGGCAACGACGAGATGCGCAAATATTGGGGCTTTATTCGTACGGGTGCTCAGGCCTATCTGGGCCGCCAGTTCCGAACGATCGTGGTAGCTCTGGTCATCTTAGCCATCGCGCTGTTTGCCAGCGTCCTGATTATTCCGGCCTCGGAGCAATCCAAGGAAGTTTGGGGCGCGAACGCGACGATGGCCGTGGCGATTGGCCGCTCCCTGGCCTTTTTGCTGGGTGCCTCGTTCTCCTATGCCGTCGGCGCAATCGGCATGAATATTGCGGTCCAGGGCAACATTCGTGTCGCCGCTGCTGCGCGCACATCGTATAACGGTGCCATGCAGACGGCTTATCGCTCGGGCACTGTGACCGGCATGCTGTGCGTGGGGCTGGGGCTGCTGGGCGGCACGATCATCTTTATGTTTTATGGCAAGTCGGCTCCGGATGCGCTGCTCGGCTTTGGCTTCGGCGGCTCGTTGATCGCGTTGTTTATGCGGGTAGGCGGTGGTATTTATACCAAGGCCGCCGACGTTGGTGCCGACCTGGTCGGTAAAGTCGAGGCCAACCTGCCCGAAGACGACCCGCGCAATGCGGCGGTCATCGCCGACTTGGTGGGTGACAACGTGGGCGACTGCGCCGGCATGGCCGCGGACGTTTTCGAATCCTTCGAGGTCACCATTGTTTCGGCCTTGATCCTGGGTATTGTGCTGGGCACGGCTAACGCTGCCAACAATGGCGGTCGCTTCGATTTCCGCTATATTATCTTCCCGTTGATCGTGCGCGGCATTGGTGTGATCGCCTCGCTGATCGGCAACATCTTTGTGCGCACCAACGAAACGCGGCGCAATGCGATGAGCGCCATGAACCGGGGCTTTTATACCTCGGCCGTGATCGCGGTAGTGGGCTTTTTGGCGGTGACGCTCTTCTATATGCATGATGCCCAGGGCAACATCGAATGGGCACCCTTCCTGGCCACGGCCGCCGGCATCGTGCTATGCATCGCGATCGACAAAGTCACCGAGTATTTTACCTCCACGCATTTCCAGCCGGTCCAGGAAACCTCGCGCGCCTCGCAAACGGGTGCGGCGACCAACATCCTGTCCGGCCTTGCGTTAGGCTATGAGTCGTCGGTGTATGCCGTGCTGGTGATTGCCGTCGCGATCTTCGCCTCGATCTTCTTTTTCGGGGGCGCACGTTATAGCGCGAATACCTTTGTCGCGGTGCTGTATGGCGTCTCGCTGACGGGCATCGGCATGTTGACTCTGACCGGCAACACCATCTCGATGGATGCTTTCGGCCCGATTGCCGACAACGCCAATGGCATCGGCGAGTTGGCCGGGCTGGAGAAGGGCGCGCGCGACGTGATGGACGATCTTGACTCGGTCGGCAATACGACCAAGGCGATCACCAAAGGTGTCGCCATCGGCTCGGCCGTTATCGCCGCCGTGTCGCTCTACGGCTCCTTCTTTAGCGACGTTCAAGCCGTGCAGCGCCAGGTCTTCAACATTGCGGCCGGTGTCGTTCCTTGCAACGCAGCAGCAGCGGCTTCGACGGCAGCAGGCTTGTGCGATAAGCGTTTGCTCGCCGGGATCAATCTGGCTAATCCCCAGATCTTCGTGGGGCTGCTCATCGGTGGTGCGCTGCCCTTCTTGTTCTCGGCACTGACCATTCGCGCGGTCTCACGCGCTGCCGGTCAGATTGTTAACGAGGTCCGGCGCCAACTGCGCATTCCCGGCGTGATGGAAGGCAACGTCACGCCCGATTATGCCCGGGCCGTCGGGATCTCGACCACGGCCGCGCAGCGCGAACTGATTACGCTGGGTATTATTGCCGTGCTCGTACCGATTATCGTCGGCTTCCTGCTGGATGTCGAAGCGCTCGGCGGCTTCCTGGCGGGCACGATCCTGTCGGGCCAGTTGCTGGCAGTCTTTATGTCTAATGCGGGCGGGGCCTGGGACAACGCCAAGAAGTATATTGAGGAAGGCAACTACGGCGGCAAGGGCTCGGAGCCGCATAAGGCCGCCGTCGTGGGCGATACCGTGGGCGACCCGCTCAAGGATACCAGCGGCCCGGCGCTCAATCCGCTGCTCAAGGTTATTAACCTGATCTCGTTATTAATCGCCCCAATTATTGTCCAGGTCCGCAAGGGGCAGCCGCCGACTCTGCCGCTGTTGGTGCTGATGGTCGTGCTGATTCTGGTGGTGGCCTTCACCATCCGGCGCTCTAACAAGCAGACTGTAGGCCTGCAGGAACAAGAAATGTTCCGCGCCCAGCCACCGGTAGGCCGGCAAGCATAGCGGGACGAGGGATGAGTAGAGTGCGGATCGGGCAGGATGAGTATCGCCTTGCAGTGGTCATGGGCAGTGTGCAAGGCGTAGCCGAGTTTTTGCCGATCTCTTCATCCGCGCATCTGAGTGTCATCCCCTGGCTGCTGGACTGGACCGGCGAGCCAGAGGCGTTTTTCAACACGCAGACCTTCGGCGTGGCGCTGCATATGGGCACCTTGCTGGCGCTGGTCGTTACATTTTGGCGTG
>JBBRHB010000581.1:0-3788 GCA_038223355.1 Chloroflexales bacterium | reverse complement strand
AATCCGTTGGCTAAGTGCAGCCCAACGCTCGTCACGGGTGCGTTCGGCCCGGATCATCCGGAACCAGTGACGAAGCTCTTGCTCCACGCCGCTGTGGAAATCCGGCAGTCGCATATACATCGCCTCGCTTTTCCGCAGTTTCACCGTCGCCGGCATACCGCTGCGGATGGTAGCATCCCCACTAAATGGTGTCAACTATTTGGAGTTAACACTAGCTTCATGACAGATCGGTTCAATAAGGGAGTTGCATTATGCTTGGCTTGCCGTACACTACCTAACGTATAAGCAATGGAGCTTGCAATGGCACAACGCGCGCCGGCATTTCAGCCTACCTTCGATCATGTTGTAGAACGTTACCTCAATCGGCTTCCCCGCACAATTGCCCGTACTGGCCAACCGCTGCTGTTAGATGGACTATGGCACTTTGATCTAGATATTGCTAATCGAGGATTAACAGAACATTGGGAGGGCGGCCACACCTATAGCGGCACCACCCATTGGCCCGGCTCCATCGAGTCACAATTGCAAGCTGGATTAGACTTGCCGTGGGATGACGAGGTGGTTGCGTGGTATGAGCGCACATTTACTTTACCGGCTCAGTGGTCAGGTGAACTGGTGCAGGTCACATTTGGTGCCGTAGGCTACGAGACACGTGTCTGGCTCAATGGTACGCTGCTTCATACGATCGAGGGTGAACCAGTTCATATGGGTGAGTTCACTTCCTTCTCGTATGAACTCCCACAGGAGTTGCTACAGCCGGACAACCGTCTAACGGTTCGCATCGCCGACTCGCTTGATGCAGAGATTCCACGTGGTAAACAGGCCTCCCGTATCTATAAACGCGGCGGTATTTGGTATCAGACGACGAGTGGCGCCCTGCGATCGGTCTGGCTCGAAGTCGTTGAGCGCAACCGCTTGCGCTCCTATCTCGCGGTCGATAGTCAGTTAGAAAGTAATGCCGTCACCTTCGATTTGACGACACGCATCTATGATCCTGGTGAATATCATTTGAAACTGGTGGTTCAGCCCACCACGAATGACACGGTTTTGGTGGCTCGCGAGTGGCCGCTGGCTCTGGAAGCTGGAACTAAACACCAGCAGGTGACGGTCGTCGTCCAAGACGCAGAATGCTGGGAGCCACAATCGCCTGTGCTATACCGCGTAACAGCGCAGCTGATCGGGCCAGATGGCAACGTGTCACAAATTAGTGCCAATTGGGGCATGCGGAGGATCGAGGCCCGTGGACACTATATCTTTTTAAACAACGAACCGCTCTATCTCGACGGTATTCTGTATCAACCGGCGGAGGCGACTTGGGAGCAAATTAAGCTCCATCTTGAGGCAATGCGTAAGCTGGGCTGTAACCTCGTTCGGATTCATATCGCCGGCATCGACCCGCGGATGTACGATTTGGCCGACGAACTTGGAATGCTGCTGTGGGTAGAGATTCCAAGTCCGCATTCATCGACCGAGCGCAGTCGCGAAAACCACTGGGCCGAACTGCGGCGAATGGCTCGTGTCATTCGCTCGCATCCGTCGGTCGTGATCTGGAGCATGTACAACGAGGATTGGGGTATCCAAGATATTGCCGCTAACGGGGAAACACGCGCCTATATCAACCGTTGTCATGATTATCTGAAGGTCAATTGTCCGCAGGTACTTGTCGTTGATAACGACGGCTGGCGACACGTCTCAATCAACGGCAAACTGCAGTCGGATCTACTGACCGCCCACATCTACCAGGATGATCCCGCAATGTGGAATCGTGCTCTTGATCGACTATGTGCTGGGGATACTACGGTGACGGCCGAAGCACTAGTAGTAGGCGATCCTTTCTTTTACGAAGGCCAAGTCCCGTTGGTCGTTTCCGAGTGGGGGGGCTTTGGTTTCGAGGGCTATGGTGGTCCGACTGCACTGGGAGCACGTGGCCAACAGATTAAGGAGTATAAGCAAGCCTTGCGGGCACGACCAATCGGCGGCGATGTGTATACTCAAGCGACCAACGTCGAAGATGAGCGCAATGGCTTGATTGATTTCGCGACGGGTAAGCTTCTCGTGCCGAATGATATTCTACACACAGAGCAGCCATTGCCGTAGCACACAGGTTGCTGCCGGCGTTGCTTCACACCTTGCATATGTGGCTCGTTTAGGTCGTTTGCGTATCAGCTTCTTGCGCGACAATGGCTACCGTGCAGCGCGAGACACAGACCAAACGCGAACGATCATCAGAAATTTTGATATCCCAAACTTGTGTTGTCTGTCCGCGATGGAGCGGTGTACCTACGGCTGTCAGGACGCCAGAACGCACAGGTCGTAGGTGATTAGCATTAATTTCGAGGCCAAATGCTGCCTGCCCCGGTGGGCAATTAAGGAAGCCGCCGATACTGGCAACTGTTTCGGCCAGCACCACCGATGCACCACCGTGCAGAAAGCCGAAGGGCTGGTGGTGGTTCGTTGTGACCGGCATCGTGGCCACGACCCTCTCTGGTGTCGTCTCACGGAATTCGATGCCTAGAAGTGTGATCAGTCCACCTTGTTGGATTGTGCTAAGGTTCTGTTCATCCACCCGCTGCTGCTCCCTAACGATGATTTAATAATCATCGTTATACCGCATTTGTGCGCGTAGCGGCGGGCAGACTGATCTCTGTTGCTAGTGGCAGGGTAATCGTGATCGTCGTGCCTTGACCAAGCTGGCTTTGGGCGCTGATTTGCCCGCCCTGCGTTTCGATAAGCTGACGGGCAATAGCTAGACCGAGACCAGCCCCGCTGCCTTGCCGCGACCGCGCGCGATCACTCCGCCAGAAGCGGTCGAAAATATGGGGTAACTCATCAGGAGCAATGCCGCTGCCCGTGTCCGCCACGACCAATTGAACGCGGGGACCTTGGGGTATTGCGCGCAGCTGAATTGTGCCGCCCGCCGGCGTATGCCGCAGACTATTGGCAACGAGATTACCCAAAACCTGTTGCATACGCTGCGGATCAACCTCGATCGCCGGTAGCTCGTCATTCCCATCAAGGAGCAGGAGCACGTCTTGGCTGATAGCCTGCGCAGCGAAGCTGCGCTGGACATTCTCTAACAGTGGACGCAGGAGAACTTCCTCGCGATGCAGGGCTAATTGCCCAGCTTCAGCTAGGCTCAAAACCCGTAGATCATCGATCAAGCGTTCCAGCAAATCGGCTTCTTCCAGGACCGGCGCAATGTGTTCAGGGGTGCCTGGGTAGACACCATCGAGGATGCCTTCGAGCTTGCCTTTAATAATCGTAAGCGGTGTGCGTAGCTCGTGGGCGACATCGGCGGTCATGTTGCGTCGCAGTTGAGCGGCATGTGCTAAGTCGGTTGCCATCTGGTTAAAGGCTTGGGCCAGTGTATCGACCTCCCGAATCGACGAGCTGGGTACCTGGACCTCCAGATCACCCGCCGCGACCTGTTGAGCCGCCTTCGTTAAGCGACGCAGCGGTGAACTGATTCGGCGAGACATTAATACAGCCAAGCCGAAGGCGACGCTACCGACCGACCAACCCACTAGTGCAAATGAACGGCGCACTTGTGCCTCAAGCGAGGTTGCGGGCGTCAGCGCCGGTGGACTATAACGACCACGCGCCATTGGCACCGTACTAAAAGAGGGCGCTAAGAACAACGCAAGCGACCCGACTATTTGCCCATCGGCCACAATGGGCGCTGCCCCTGATTCACTAACGAGGGTCGGATGAGCTTCCTCCGCTCCCGATTGGGCGACGATTTGGCCTGCCATAGTGGACAAGCGGTAGCGCACGGGCAGATTGGCGAG
>JBBRHB010000580.1:0-3788 GCA_038223355.1 Chloroflexales bacterium | reverse complement strand
TGGCAGAACACGTGGAATCTGTGGTGGACGCATCTGGCGCTTACACGGGGGCAGAATCCATATTTTACGGATATGCTCTTCTATCCCGCCGGCCAGGCGCTCTATTTACACACGCTCAATATCACCAACGCGCTGATCACTATGCCGGTTCAGCTCATTGGTGGTCCGCTGGCGGCCTATAACACAGCAGTGATCCTGGGCTTTGTGCTGACGGGCTTTGCGACCTACCTGCTTGCACTGTATATCATTGGCCAGCGGGGCATCGCCTGCGCAGTTGGGGCGCTCGCCACGTTTAATCCATTTCACGTTGCAAAGCTCTTTGATGGTCATCTGACATGGGTGACAGTTTTCTGGATCCCATTATTTCTGTTATGTATCTTGCGCGCCCTTGATAGTGGCTCGCGCCGCTGGGCCATTCTGGCCGGCATCGTCCTGGCTGCTGCAACCTGGACGAGCTATTATTATCTGCTCTTCAGCTTTCTTTTTACCTGTTTGCTGCTGGCCGTGCGTCTACCGGCTGCCATTCGAGCACAGCGCTGGCGGAGCGAACTGATCAGCGCCGTGCTGATCGGTTGCCTTGCCGCCGTTCTGATGTCACCGCTCGTCATCCCTGCATTACGCGAATATCGAGCAGAGACACAGGCCGCGCAGGCCGCCCCAGTCGTGCCGGGCCGGGTAGAGCAGGTCGAAGACCCAGGGTGGGATCGGGAAACGGCAACCTATTCGGCGGATCTGGTGGATATGTTTTGGCCGAGCCCATTCAACCCATGGTGGGGTGCCTGGGCCGATCAGCAACACCAAACGATGCACTACGGATGGTTCTGGGCGGTTGCGCCGGGCTATGGTGTATTGGTGCTGGCAGCGATTGGTACGTACTTTGCGGGGCGCAAGGCGCGGGTGTGGGCAATTCTGGTTGTCGTACTATGGATCCTGATGCTCGGGCCGCGGCTGCGCGTAGCGGGCGTAGTGACAGGTATAGTCTTACCCTTTCAACTCCTGAAGATAGTCCCTGGCATGACGCTGGGTCACCGTCCGAATCATCTAGCGATCTTTATGTTGCCCTTGTTGATGATCCTTGCCGGCTTTGGGATGCAGGCGCTGCTGCAACGCGGTCGAGGGGGTCGAAGCGCGTTGGGATTGCTTGGGGCGCTGGTCGTGATCGAAATGATGGTCCGGCCGATGCCCGCACTGGCCTTCAACGTCGATCCTGCAATGTATCAGCTCCGAGGCCGACCGGGTGCTGTTATAGATTTGCCAAGCTTGCAACGTAATGCGCTAGCGATGGTCAATCAAATGGCGCACGGGCTGCCGATTATGGGAGGCTATCTTGCTCGCCCACCGGCCACTATTCCCCTAGTCGATACCGTTCCATGGATATGGCAGCTCTGGTGGCTTAACCCTAAGGCGACGACCGATATCATCGTGCAGCGACCAGATGATGGGCAGCAGGCTCTGAGTTTTTATAACGTGCATACGCTTATCGTGCGCAGAAACGACCTGAAACCGCCCGATGTTGAGCGCTTGGGGCAGGTCATGGCGCAGGTACTACCGGGAAGTAAGCCGACGTTTCATGATCCAGCGGTCGATGTGTATACCATCGCACCGGTCGCAGCGCCACGCCCATTCCTATTCCTGGGCACCAACGGTTGGTATGACCTAGAGCAGCAGGGCGCCGTCCTGTGGCGCTGGATGTCAGCAGAGGCGAACGTCCAGGCCGTCAACCCGACAAGTACTCCAAAAGCGGTGACCCTTGAATTTTCAGCAGGGAGTTATCAGCAGACGCGACCCCTAGAGCTCTCCTTGGATAACCAGGTCATTGGCTCCTACCTGCTAACGCCAAATCAGCAGACGATCCACTTACAGCTAACACTACCACCTGGTGAACACAGAATTCGCTTCAAAAGTACGACGGTGGCCGAAGGAACGGCGGCCAAGCGCGATCTGAGCCTGTTGTTTACTCATATTGATATTGCAGCAAAGTAATGCCCTACCAAGGATCATAGGATGTTGAGTCAAGATATTGATCCGTTTGTCAGCGTCGTGATCCCGATTTATAACGAGGCCGCGAGCATACATCCTTTAATCGATGGGCTAATCACTACGCTGGAGACGCTCCAGCAGCCTTATGAAATCATCGCCGTCGATGACGGCAGTCGTGATGAAAGTTTTGCTCTCCTACGCGACCGAGCGGCATATACGCCCCAACTCCGCGTCGTGCGCTTGCGGCGCAACTTCGGCCAGACCGCGGCCTTTGCCGCCGGCTTTGATCGGGCGCGCGGACAGATCGTTGTGACCATTGATGCTGACCTACAGAATGATCCGGCCGATATCCCGCGCCTGCTCGACAAGCTAGACGAGGGCTATGATGTCGTTAGTGGCTGGCGGGCCAATCGTCACGATGCGTGGCTTAGCCGGCGAGTTCCGTCGGTGCTTGCCAACCGGCTGATTTCGGCAGTCACGGGTCTGCAACTCCACGACTATGGCTGTTCGCTCAAAGCCTACCGTCGTGAGGTCGTTCAAAATCTTGCGCTCTATGGCGAGCTCCACCGCTTTATTCCAGCGATTGCCAGTTGGCAGGGGATCGCCGTCACCGAACTGCCCGTGACTCATCATCCGCGACGCTTTGGCTCCTCGAAGTACGGGATCGGCCGGACGCTACGGGTGCTGCTCGACTTGGTAACGGTACGCTTTTTGTTGAGCTACGCCACGCGACCGATGCAATTCTTCGGCTTGATCGGCTTGGGATTGATGAGTCTGGGAATAGTGACGCTGGGCTACCTCGCCGGCGTGAAGTTCTTGCTCCACCAGACGATTGGTGAGCGCCCACTACTGCTGGTCGGTGTCATGGTGATCGTGCTCGGCATGCAATTTCTGAGTATTGGCTTGATCGGGGAAATGCTCGTGCGTACCACCAATAGCGGTCGCGAACCAGCCTACCGGGTGCGCGAAGAGGTAAATAGCCAAGCGGCTTTGGCCAAGGAGCCCACGATACCATGAAACGCAGCAGACAGCAGAAGCTGCTTCTGGTCGCGCGCACCTTGGTCAGTGTCGGCTTACTCGTCTACTTGCTGCTTCAAGTCAATATTAGCCAACTGCTAGCCGCCGGTCAGCACCTCAGTCTCGTGCTCCTCGTCCTGGCATTCGTGCTCCAACTCGCGGGTGTGTTCATGAGTTCCTGGAAGTGGTGGCTATTGCTGCGGGCCAGCGGCGAGCGTGTGCCCTACCGCTGGATGCTCCAAACCTACTTTATCGGCCAATTCTTTAGCAACTTTCTGCCTACGATGATTGGCGGGGACGCTGTTCGGGTCTACCGCTTGAACCAACGGATTAAGCAGCCAGCCGTTGCTCTGGCCTCGGTGTTCGTTGAGCGCTTGACCGGTTTCCTGGCGTTAACCGTGATCGCAGCAATCGCGCTCGTGACGAGCATTGGGGCACTCGAGCACACACCCGCGCTGCTGTGGGGTGCCACCTGGTGCATCGTCATTGCGAGCACCGGAGTGCTGGTTGCCCTGTCTGCACCGCTGGTGGTACGTTGGGTTGTGCAGCTGCCTGTGCCGAACGTGCGGGATTGGCGCGGCAAACTCCAGTTGCTTGCACAAACGTTGGGCGAATATTACCGCTACCGACAGACGCTCGCAATAGTTGTGGCGATGTCGTTTGTGTATCAACTTTCGTGGATCGGCGTTAATTACACAGTGATCCGGGCGCTGGCACTGGCTGTGCCGCTGCATTTCACGGCATTGATGGTGCCGATCAGCGACATGATCGGCTTGGTGCCCATATTTCTC
>JBBRHB010000579.1:0-3795 GCA_038223355.1 Chloroflexales bacterium | reverse complement strand
GCTCCGCGGCCGTGGAGCTCGCGCTCACGGCGGCACCCGATCATCTGCATTTTTGCGATTGGGATCGTATCATCCACTGGGCCGAAGCCTGGCCGGAGGAGTTGGCCGAGGTCGTGGCGGCGCTTCCAGCGTATGATTTCTTGATTCTCGGCCGCACAGCGCGCGCCTTCGGCTCTCATCCCCAGGTGCAACGTGATACCGAGCACTTGATCAATCATACCTTTGGTCTGGCCTGGGGCCAGTCGCTCGACATAACTGCTGCCTCGCGCGGCATCTCGCGCCGTGCGGGGCAGCGCCTGCTCGCCGGGGGCCGCGAACCATCGATCGGCAATGACGCCAGTTGGCCCTTGTTTCTGGCCCGTGAGCCCGAACTTACAATTGGCTATGCAACAACCGAGGGGCTCGAATGGGAAACGCCCGACCGTTATGCTATGGAGATCGCCCAAATGGGCGGCCTAGATGGCTGGATCGCCGCCTTTGACGCCGATCTCGACCATTGGGCCGAGCGGCTATATCTCGCCCAGCTGGAAGTTGCTGCACTCGCCCGCTGGCACAAAGGCAAGGATGTACAGAGGATTGAATAACTCAGGAGCATGAGCTATGGCACAGCTAACGCTTCAACCCGTTACTGCGCACGACCGTAAGTGGGTCGAGCAGTTTGTCACCGTTCATTGGGGCATGCCAGTCGTTGCGGGCAATTATGTGGTTTACTACCCGCATGAACTGCCAGGCTTCATCGCACTGGAAGATGGGGTTCGAATCGGCTTGGTCACCTACGACAACGTCCATGCCCTGCGCTTCTATCAAAAGCGCGGCTTCGTCCTGGCTGCGCTCCATCGCAACGCCATGGCGCAGGCTCGTCTCCTAAAGCCTAGTATTCCGTAGATCGGCAACGGCGGTATCCCCATCCGGGACGAACTTGAGCTTGAGATGATGCTAGAAACGAAGTCACTTTGTGTCGGCACCAAGCCGTTGAGTGAGGAGCCCCAGCGACAGCCCCCAAACAATGTGCGCCGCAATCATCAATGCATTCCGGCCCCGTGGCTCGCGCGTCGCATGTGGCAAGACACCGAGTGCCGGTAGCCAGCCCATGTAACTGGTGAGCCAGACCAGAAGTCCGTACGCCATCCCGGTGATTGCTGGCGGAGCAGGCAACCGCCGTGCGAGCGGCGCGTACAGGGTGCCGGTCAGCGAGCCGAAGCCAAAATGGGTAAGCGAGGTAAGAAGCTGGTGATCATCTTGATCAATGTGCGACTGTACGCCGATTGCTTGCGCCGCCTTCGCGGTAATCTGGCTAGGTGGTAAGGCATAGTGTTGACCACGTGGCAATAATGGGTAGAGGGCTGTCATAACGGCCGTCATGGGGATAGTGGCCAGAAAACCGGCGGTAGCGCCTATGAGAGGACGTGGCATGCGCATGGCGGGGCCTCCTTATGCTGCTTAGTCGACTGATCGACCATCATAAGCACGAGCCATGCCATGTGTACGCGCGATGAAGAGTTGAGCCGCAACGCACTGCTGGGAGCAAAGGCGCTGCGGCTCATGATCGCTAATAGGTGGGCAGCGAAGGATCGACGTCGGTCGCCCAGCGGGTGATGCCGCCTTCGAGATTCTTGATCCGGTGGAAGCCAGCATTCTTCAGCAGGTCCACAGCCTTCGCACTCCGCGTACCGCCCTTGCAGTAGACCACGATCTCCTGCTCGCGTGGTAGCTCATCGAAGTGGCCGGCGAGTGTGTTGAGCGGTACCAGTGTAGCCTCGTTGAGATGCACGATCTCCCACTCATGTGGTTCGCGAACGTCCAGCAAGAACGGATGGGTTCCCGGCATATCGAGCACCCCGGCGAGTTGCCGCGGCGTAATCCGCTCTTCCTCGGTCAGACCATCGGAGGTCGGCGCTATGCCGCAGAATTGTTGGTAATCGATCAGTTTGGTCACGGTCGGGCGGCTGCCGCAGACCGGGCAATTCGGGTTCTTGCGTAGCCTCAGTTCGCGAAAGCGCATCTCAAGCGCGTCGAAGAGCAACAGACGCCCGATCAATGGTTCGCCGATACCGACAATAAGCTTGATTGCCTCGGTCGCCTGAATCGTACCAATAATGCCCGGCAGCACGCCAAAGACGCCGCCTTCGGCACAAGAGGGAACCAAGCCGGGCGGCGGCGGCTCGGGATACAAGCAGCGATAGCAGGGTGCTTCCTTAACGGCAAAGACCGAGGCCTGCCCCTCGAAGCGGAAGATCGAGCCATATACATTCGGCTTGTTCAACAACACACAAGCATCATTAACTAGATAGCGCGTGGGAAAATTATCCGTGCCATCGATCACAATATCGTAGGGCCGAAGAATGTCCATAGCATTGTCCGAAGACAAGGCCGTGTTATAGGTCTCGACCTCGACAAACGGATTCAGATCATGAATGCGCGCCTTCGCTGACGCATGCTTCGGCTGGCCGAGCGTACTGGTGCCGTGAATGATCTGGCGCTGCAGGTTTGACTCATCGACAACATCGAAATCAACGAGGCCCAACTTGCCCATGCCGGCGGCTGCTAGATATAAACCCAGTGGGGAGCCCAAGCCGCCCGCACCGATCAGTAAGACACTGGCATTTTTGAGCTTCTGCTGACCCTGTAGCCCGACCTCGGGCATAATTAAGTGGCGGCTATAGCGCCGAATCTCATCATTTGAAAGCTGACTATCCATAAAACTTGGGCCTCAGTCCTTGGCGTTCCCGCCTGCAATGGCCGGGATGATGCTGATCTCATCCCGCTCGGTCAGCGGAGTGGTCACGCCATCCAGGTAACGAATATCGTCGTCGTTAACATACACATTGACGAAGCTTCGTAGCTTGTCATCGGCAAATAAATGCTTGCCCAGGTCGGGATACTGCGCTGTCAATGTCTTCAGTGCCGCGCCAACGGTTACTGCCTCTACACTGACCGAACTGTTGTTGCCGGCGTATTGGCGTAGTGCCGTTGGAATCGAAATACGTGTGGCCATTTTACTCCTCGAGCACAAGCTCTTCTGGCAACCAGTGTTGCCCATCCGTCGATAATAATGCGCTCGTCATTTCGCCCGGATTGCTATCACGCACCGAAAGAACGACAAACGAAAAATCCGGTCCGCCACCCACTCCTGCCGCGCCGATACGATCACGCTCGGATAATTGGGCCCGATCATCAGGATGTGAATGATAACAGCCTATCAACTCCAGGTTACGGCCACGAGCCGCGCGGTCGGCCTGGAGATAGGCTCGGGGTGGGATATAAAAGCGGTCGCGCAGCGAGTGATCGTTTTCAGTCTCAGTCAGTGCGATTTCATCCGTCCATACATTCTCGACCGGCCATAGTACCTCGGCGCGTTTATGGCTGCCGTTCAGCGTACCCAACAACAGCCCGCAACACTCATGCGGATAGTGCTTGGTGCCCTCTGCCCGGATGCCATCGCCAATGAGCTGTGTCAGGGTCAACGTCATATGCCCTCGCCTGCCAGTCCGTCGTCGCCCGCTTCATCCCAAAAGCGTTCGCTTAAATATTTCGAAGCATCATCGCACAATATGGTGACAATAACCCCTTCAGTGAGCCGGTGAGCCACCTGGAGGGCGGCTACAACATTAGCCGCAGCGGAGATTCCGACAAGCATGCCTGCACCTACACCAAGCTGGCGTGCCATGGCAAATGCTGCTTCGGTCTCGACCTCGATGATCTCATCCGGAAACTGTGGGTCATAGATGCCGGGCACCATCGTTGTGGTTGCCATGTGCTTAATGCCCTCGATGCCATGCAGGGGACCGTCGGGCT
>JBBRHB010000578.1:0-3798 GCA_038223355.1 Chloroflexales bacterium | reverse complement strand
CGGTGAAGCACCGATCGATGGTTGGGAGCACTTGAGCGCAGACCACCAACAGCTGCTCAGCAGCGTCCTCGCTCCCAGCCGCGGGGCGTTTATTTTTGACGAGGACTTGCTGAATGTCGCCCACGCGCTGGGCCTATCGTTCGCAGACGCAGAGCGGCTACGCAAAGCGTATAAAAAAAGAGCGATGCGGCCGTCCCCTGGGAAAACAAATTGCGAGCGGCGGCCTTGCACAAGGGTTGGCGTGATAGCGAGATCGACGTGATCCTCGGCTGGTTCAAATTTATCGAGCGGTATACCTTTTGTCGCGGCCACGCCGTTGCTATGGCGCATGTCGCGTGGCGGGTAGCGCGGATCGCGGCGCACTATCCGGCACACTTTTTCGCAGCGGTGCTCGATCATTTGGGACCAGAAAGGGGCGGCATGTATCCACGCTTAGTGTATATCGTGGAGGCGCGGCGCAACCACTTGGCGGTGCTTGGACCAACGGTTAACAGTGCGTGGGCAAGCGTAGCACACGGGAATACGATCCAGTGCGGGCTAGGTTTGTTGCAGGGGGTCGTCAGTGCGGCGACACTTGATGCAATTCAAGGGGCAGCACGCTCCCGACCCTTCGAGTCTGTCAGTGATTTTGTGGTACGTGTGGCACCGTCGGCGCATGATTGGGAGCGATTGGTCGGCGCAGGAGCACTAGATCAGCTCGCACCTAGTCGTCGGCAGGCACGTTGGGAAGCGCAGGGAGCGAAGCGGCGACCGAAGGAACAGAGGATGTTGTTAGCTGCCTTCGATCCAACAGAGCTCGCGTCCATCGAGCCCGAGAGCGTCATGGAGCGGGGAGCGGAAGAATATGGAACGCTTGGTTTCTGCGTGAGTGTCGATCATCCGCTGACGCTCTATGCCGCTCGGTTGCGCGACCAAGCCATCGTCACGGCAGAACAACTCGGGGACTATGTACAGCACGAGGTGACCGTGATGGGCATCGTGGTGGCCGGACGACGCGTCCGGGCAAATAATGATCGCCTCATGGTCTTCGTTTCGTTATGTGATCGGACCGGAGTTATGGAAGCCGCGCTCTTCGCAGAGGTAGCAGAACGCTATGGTGAATTCGTACGAGGCGAGCATGTTCTGCTGGTCACCGGAATGGTGACGGAAGATGTGGAGCGCGGTATCGGGCTGACTGTACGGCATGTGCAGATCGTAGGTAGCCCCACCTCAGGTTGACGCGCTATGGTAAGATGGTCCTATCTCTCTGTGGTCCTCTTGCCACCAGTTATCCACCCCACCTACGTGTGAATGTGGTTATGTGTACCATTTTGGGCAGTGTCAGGAGGTTTTTAGGAACGAGGAATGTGTTCATGCTCGTCGGTGTCAGGCAATCACGCCTGATAAATTGAAAGGCAACATCTTCATGTATCGCTTTCGGCTGTCTCCTATCGTGTCCCTCGTCGGCGTTCTAGCCCTTGGTATGCTCCCCAACCTCGCGACGGCGAGTGTACCCGTCCAAGCATCCCATACCACGATTGAAGTCCAAAATGCCGTTCATCAGGATGTTTCACCGCCCCTCCGCAGTATGCACGCCATGGGTACTGCTAGCACAGGGCGACCAAGCGTTCGACCGCTGCTGATCCCGCCGACGAGTGCGAGCAAGGAGCCGAGCGATCCGGTCGTTCAAACGTCTGCAGGTCCACAAGTTGGGACGACTATCGGCTTGAACTTCGCCGGTGTTGGTCAAGGTGATTATGGCTTTTCGGATCAGGATGCACCCCCGGACACGAATGGTGCTATCGGTGCAACGCAGTATGTTCAGTGGGTCAACGTTGACTTTGCCGTCTTTAATAAAAGCACTGGCGCACTGCTGCTCGGTCCGGTCGCCGGCAACACAATATGGGCAGGCTTTGGTGGTGGCTGTCAGAACAATAACGACGGTGACCCGATTGTACAGTACGACAAAGCCGCGAATCGCTGGATACTCACGCAGTTCTCTGTAACGGGTGCCCCCCCCTTCTTACAGTGCGTTGCGGTCTCGAAGACGAGCGACGCAACCGGGAGCTATAACCGCTATTCCTTCACGCAACCGGGCTTCAACGACTATCCAAAACTCAGTGTTTGGCCGGATGGCTACTACATGACCTACAACATGTTCAACAGCAGCGGCACCACCTTTACGGGCGCGCGTGTATGTGCCATGGATCGAAGCGCGATGCTGGCGGGTACTGCAGCGACACAGCAGTGTCAGCAGTTGAGCTCGACCTTTGGAGGCCTGCTCACGTCCGACCTGGATGGCAAGACCGCGCCGCCGGCCGGAGCACCCAATTACGTGCTGAACTTCGACAACAACAACAGTTCACTTAATCTATGGAAGTTCCATGTGGACTTCACGACACCGGCCAATACCACATTTACGGGTCCGACCAACCTTCCGGTCGCGCCCTTTACCCCAGCCTGTAATGGCACCTCTCGCAACACCTGTATTGTGCAAAAGGGCACGACGCAAAAGCTCGAATCCTTGGGTGACCGGCTGATGTATCGGCTAGCCTATCGCAACTTTGGTGATCATGAAGCGCTGGTCATTGATCACTCTATCAAGTCGAGGAGATCGGTTGGCGTGCGCTGGTACGAACTGCGGAGCCCCGGCACGACCCCGGTAGTCTTCCAGCAAGGAACCTATGCGCCCGATGCAACGTACCGCTGGATGGGCAGCATTGCGATGGATAAGCTTGGTGACATTGCCGTGGGCTATAGTGCCGCTAGCAAGTCCCTGTTTCCGAGCATCCGCTATACCGGGCGGCTTGCCACAGACCCACTCAATACCCTTCAAGGTGAGGCGACGATCAAGGCAGGGAGTGGCTCGCAGAACGGTAACTTAGCACGCTGGGGCGACTACACGGCCATGACCGTCGATCCGGTTGATGATTGCACCTTCTGGTATACCAACGAGTACTTGAAGACCAGCGGGTCTTTCAACTGGAGCACGCAAATTGCGTCCTTCAAGTTCCCAGGCTGCAGTTAGCGAACAATGTATGTGCCTGGCTAGGCGCATAGGACGTTAAAACATGGATGGACAGGAGGCCCGGTCAGAAATGACTGGGCCTCCTGTTGTTATAACAAGGTCAAATGAGGACTTCGGTCGTACCTGCGTAAAGTAGTAGGTCTCGGCGGCATCCCAACGAGCATGCCATGTAGTAAGGAACGCTTGGTCCTCGCGGGCGGCGAGCCGAGCGTGCCGGACAGCAAGCGGTACGTCAATGAGGACGGATAGAGCAAGCAGGTCGGCGAGTTCGGGCCGTGCTGAGTAGGCACCATCAAGCAGGATGACGGCGGCGGGTTCGCGCACAACGAAATCCGTGCGCATGGGGTAGGTGCCGTCGGGACGGACACCTGCCTCAAAATCAAAGGCATGCCACTTGGCCGGTTTGCCGGCAAGCAGGGGTTCGAGTGCTTCGGCGCGCAGGCGTCGCCAATCAATGCCGTCACGGGCGCGGGCTGCAGGGGTGCGGGTATCCCAGTCGGCGTCGGATATGCTGGCGGCGAAGAAGTCATCACCGGGAATCACGATTGCATTCAACGGCTCCGCAATTAACGTCGCCAGGGTGGACTTACCGGCCCCACTGCCGCCATCGAGGGCGACGAGGAGCGGGGTGGTGCGTTTGACCAGCAGCAGCAGGATGGCAGCGACGACCGTATCTGCCGCTAATAGCAGTTCAGGAGATAAGTTGCCCATGAGTATTAATGAATACGACCAGCTCAGTGGCTGGAAGCTCGAAGTATTATCAATGCTGCTTGCCTGTGACGGCAACATAC
>JBBRHB010000577.1:0-3799 GCA_038223355.1 Chloroflexales bacterium | reverse complement strand
TAGCCCGTGGCAGGATGCCGATGCCGAACAATGTCTCTGTAAGGATCGGGACACAAATGGCAAACGTATCACCTGCATCTAGATGATCAAGTACACGTTGGCGCAACGGGTGATTGGGCGTTACGAGGGGCGAAGCATGGTTGGTATCAAGCAAGTACGCGCTCATACAATCCTAAGCACGGCCTTCTGCAAAGTCGTCGGCACTCGTCACATTCCGCATTTCAGTCTCAACTGCAGCCCACTCCGACGTCCATTGGGCAAAGTCAAATGGCGCAGTACTCATCCCATTACGAAGTGCATCCGCTAATGAACCCCGTGCGGGACGAACATTATGAGGATTAGGACTGGTAGTTTTGATGCGTGCAACGACGTCATCGACTGTAGGAAACAGTACAGTTCGTTCAAGCGCATCTTGTAGAAGACCAAGGGTCACCTCTTCGACTGAACGGTCCTCTACCTCAGCCCGCTGTTGCAGTTGTTCTTGCAAGTTGTCTGGCACTATAATTGTGACTGCCATCTCATCACCTTCGTCGTCGTAATCTATCGATGCATGCTGTGATCAAATCCTACCACGAAGCACACCAGTTGCTGCAAGTTGATCCCGTCGTCTCCCCGCGTGCTCATATCGCTACCTTGGGACTTAGCCCAATGTTGGCCAGACCTCGATCTTCGTTTTCACGCGTTTAATCACTTCGTCGGTGAACTCAGTGGTAGTGGAGTGGCCACCTAAGTCGCCCGTACGAATGCCATCGTAAACGGCCTCAAGCGACGCCTCCGAGATGGCACGGGCAGCGAGGGTGGCGGCCTTGGAATGGATATAGGTCAGCAGTGATGCGCCGGCCAGAATCATGGCCAATGGATTAGCCAGGTTCTTGCGAAAGAGGGACGGTGCAGTACCGTGTGGCGCTTCGGCCATGACGACCTTCGCATTTAGATCGTCATCAAAGGCCAGCACGAGCGACTCGGCCCCGGCAATCGAGCCGAACATTTGCAATACTAGGTCGGACAAACAGTCTCCGTCCCGATTGAGCGCCGGAATCACGAGCGGCTCTTCCGCTGCGGCTGTCATCAGGAGGGCATAGGTGGTATCGATCAGTTGCGGTGTGTAGCGCACCGCAGGATGTCGTTCATGGGCAGCGTCCATCTCTTCCTTCAGCAGACCTTCATACACCGGGCTGACGGTGAATTTCGGTCCTCCAAAGACTTTACCTCCTGTTCGTTCAGCATACTGGAAGGCGAACTCGGATACCGCGCGGCAGACACGTCGGCTGATCTTCTCGGTGCGGTAGCTCCACTCGTCCAAACCACTGCCTTCGCGCCACTCCTGCGCCCCATACGCATCGTCTACGGCCATCCGCACCACGGCAATAGGGGCATGGACGCCACCAACCGGACGAATGCCGGGGATGCGACGTCCTGTACGCAGAATCACTGTCCCGTCGATCTCCTTACGCAGGATGGCGTTCGGGCTCCCTACATCCCCGGCGACCTCGGGCGTGATCGTGGCAGCCTTGAGACCCAACCCGCTCTGCCGCATGGCCTGCGCAGCCTCATAGACGATTTGGTTTTTGGTAGCTCGCCGTTTTTCAAGGGATAAATCAAAGGTCACAAATTGCAGATCGACTTTGGTGACTGCCGGGTCGAGTACGCGTAACGCTTCATCGAGCAGTTCTTGGCCGGTTTGATCACCTTGTAAAACTACAATTGTAGGAGATGTCATGGTAGGCTCCTGTTCGTTGTGTGACACACGCCACCTAATAGTAGCACGTGAGCCATCGACAGTTCTCTGCAGCATACGCGTCCAGCATATCGTGTTGCAGTAGAGCGTAGGGCTAGGTACAATCTCACGATGCTTACTTTACGATCATATATTATGTATACTCAGGCCATAGGTCCGACATCCGGCCTGTGAACACGCTATATTCGCTATACGAGGACAGCAGATGACAACGTTTGCACCCGATCCAGCCATCAAGATTGTACGAGGCGCTTGCCCGCATGATTGCCCCGATACCTGCGCGATGATCGTGAAGGTCAAGGATGGCAAGGCGATCAGCGTCGGCGGCGATCCCAGCCACCCGGTGACACAAGGCTTTTTATGCGCCAAAGTATCACGTTATGTCGAGCGAACCTATCACCCTGGGCGGCTACTGTATCCCCAACGGCGGGTAGGACCGCGCGGCGCAGGCCAGTGGGAGCGGCTCAGCTGGGACGAGGCGCTCGGTACGATTGCGATGCGCTTTAAAGCTATTGCTGCCGAATATGGAGCCGAGGCGATCCTGCCATATTCGTATGCCGGGACGATGGGCTTACTCCATTATGGGTCAATGGATCGCCGCTTCTTCAACAAGCTTGGCGCCTCACTCCTTGATCGGACGATCTGCTCGACAGCCGGGCAGACCGGCTTGGAGTATACGGTCGGTGGCAGCATCGGCACGGATATTGAGCAGTTTGCGCACGCCAAGCTGATCTTGATCTGGGGATCGAATACGCTGACTTCGAATCCACATTTGTGGCCCTTTATCAAGCGTGCACGCGCGACCGGCGCAAAGGTGATCGCTATTGATCCCTATCGCTCACGAACTGCGGCGCAATGTGATGAGCACCTGGCCATCAATGTGGGCACCGATGGCGCACTCGCACTGGGCATGATGCATGTCATTTTCCACAAGGCGCTAGAGGACCGGGCCTATCTTGAGGAGTACACAGTCGGCGCGGCAGAACTACGACAGCGCGCCCTGGAATATCCGCCCGAGCGCGTGGCCGAGATCACCGGCCTACCCGCCAGCCGCATAGAAGCGCTGGCCGAGGCATATGCGACCGAGCAACCAGCGGTTATTCGAGTTAACTACGGCCTCCAGCGGCATGCCGGCGGCGGTATGGCAGTACGGACGATTGCCTGCTTGCCAGCAGTCGTTGGGGCATGGCGCCGACCGGGCGGTGGCATTTTGCTTTCGTCTAGTGGGAGCTTCCCCCTTAACGTCGCCGCGCTGGAACGGCCCGATCTCATACCGCCAGGAACGCGCACAATCAACATGAATCAACTCGGCGCGGCCTTGACCGTTACGGGTGATCCTCCGGTCAAAGCCCTATACGTCTATAACTCGAACCCGGCTGCCGTTGCGCCCGATCTGGAAGCCGTCCAGCACGGGTTGATGCGAGACGATTTGTTCGTAGTCGTACATGAGCAGTTCATGACCGATACGGCCGATTATGCTGACATTCTACTACCGGCAACGACGCAACTCGAGCACTGTGATATTCACAAAGCGTACGGGCACCTGTACCTCCTGTGGAACGAGGCCGCAATCGCACCACTAGGCGAAGCATTGCCGAATACTGAGGTTTTCCGGCGACTGGCGGATCATATGGGCTTCGATGACCCCTGCTTTCACGACAGCGACGAAGAGATGGCACGACAGGTACTGGCCAATGATCACCCAGCGTTGCAGGGCATCACACTGGAGCGCCTTAGAGAAAAAGGCTGGATGCGGCTCAATCTGCCGCAGGAGTTCGCGCCCTTCGCTGAAGGCGGCTTTCCGACGCCCTCTGGCAAGTGCGAGTTGCTTTCCCAGCGCATGGCCGATAATGGATTTGACCCACTGCCAACCTATACTCCGCCACGTGAAAGTGCCGCAGCAAATCCGGCGCTTGCCGCACGCTATCCCCTGGCCTTGCTATCACCACCAGCCCATCACTTCCTAAATACGACCTTTGTGAACGTGCTTCATCGTTTTGAAGGCGAGCCGACGCTGGAGATCAACGCAGTTGACGCAGAGGAGAGGGGATTGGTGGCAGG
>JBBRHB010000576.1:0-3804 GCA_038223355.1 Chloroflexales bacterium | reverse complement strand
CAAGTTGGGGCAGAGCGGTGACCGGCTGACGACTCACGACTAATGTTTCAAATGGCCAGACCGCCCAAAAAGGAACCAGCGCGACCCAGGTATCATTGGCACATACCAGCCGCGTACCATCTTTCACTTCAAGTGCGACATAATCGGTCAGCAGCGTATGATGCTGCACGGCGTAGTAATCGCGCTGGGCTTCGGCTTCGCGTGCTACCAGCACGGGCAGATCCTCGGTCGCCCAGATTTGGCCATGCGGATGAGGATTACTGGCACCCATCATGTCCCCCCGGTTTTCGAAGATCTGCACATAACTAATTGTCTCAAGCCTCCCAAGCTCTGTATACTGCTCTGCCCATACGTCAACGACAGCCCTCAGTGCCTGGGGATCGAGTTGCGCCAATGTCAGGTCATGTCGTGGCGAGAAGCAGACGACACGGCAGGTCCCGCGTTCGCTTTCGGCCCGCAGCAACCCGCCTTGATCAACGCTGCCGTGCGGTGTATCGAGCAGTAGGGCCGCATAGTCGTTAGTGAATACAAATGTGTGTTCATAGGTGGGATTGTGTCCTCCTCCGGCCCGCGCATTTCCGGGGCAGAGATAACACGTCGGATCATAGGCTGGCTTGGGCTTTGCAGTGGTATCCTCGACCTGCCCTTGCCATGGGCGCTGTGTTCGATGCGGTGATACCAGGACCCACTCCCGACTGAGTGGATTGTAGCGCCGGTGTGGATGGTGATTAAGGTTGAACATAGTCGCCTGCACCCCTTTGTCTCAAACCATTATATCGAACACAGTTCGCCAATTTAGCGTTACTTGTCGGCTGCCGGTGTTAGAACTGCCCGCACCCGCAGCGCTGCCTCAGGGTCAGCGAGTTCGCCCACGCTTTCGTCTATAGGCATCGCTAGGTAGTGGCGGAAGCGCTCTACCAGTGCCGTTGGCGTTCGCACCAGCTTGTCACCTTCCCAATGCAGCGACCACATACCGCATGGATTGATGTTGAGGTTGCGTACACGTAAGGCAGTGTCCCAGTCAACATGATCGATCGCGCCATAATAAGTGAGACCTGCTACTGGTGTGCCGGCTGCCCGCGCTAGCCGCGTTTGTGACACAAGTCCATCGAACCACTTGACCCGCTCTTCGACCGGGCCACCAACATTCGTTTCGGCCAGGAAGACCGGTATTCCATGGTACCGCGCCGAGTACTGCCGCGCCATCTCGGCCCACCCCCATTGCTGCTGGGCTGTTTCGTCAATCCGCTCACCGTTCGGTCCGCGCCGGAGCTGGTGCTCCGAGTGCTGATAATAGTCAAGGCCCAGAATATCAAGCTTGACCGGATTCTCCAAAAACCACTGGAGCTCCCAATCGCTTACACCATGGTGCTGCATATACTCCCACATCGGATGTTCACGTGTAACCAAGCCTTGATACAAATCGTGCACCAGGAATCTGCGCAAGGTACGAAAGTTCGCCTCTTCGTTGAATGCGCCATCAACAGAATGGTAATACTCGCAGGTATCGGCGATCATCATCAATGCGTCCGGCCGCACCTTACGAATCTCAGCCATCGAGCGGCAAATTCCCTCGGTGACATTTTTGAAGGCGCGTACGGCGTGGAAGTCGCCGCGCAAAAAAGGATACCAAATCGCCCACTCTGCGCCGAACGAGGCCTCAATATACGGTTCATTCGTGGGAGTATAGTAGGTGATATGGGGATAGCGCTGAGCAAACGTTTGAGCATACCAGCCTTGCATCTCACCAAAGATCGGATTCATGATGCCACCCTCGATCCATAGTGGTGTGCCGTAGTGAAACAGATCAACGATGGGTGTAATGCCTAGTACCTGCATTAAGTCGAGTGCTTGATCGACCCACTGCCAATCATAGACATGTGGCTTGGGATTAACTCGATGCCAGGGAATACCATAGCGGATCATCGTAATGCCCGTGTCACGCAGTCGCACCAGATCGCTGGCCCACCAACGATAATGGCCGGTTTCTTCCAGCTCATCAGCACCCAGTTGGGGAAAGGCCGAACACTCAAAGCCGGTCATCCATTGAAAATCACGTTTGCTCATACCCACTCCTACCTCAATCTATGTAGCGGTGATTCAAGGACAGGAGCAGGTTGTTCACCTGCTCCTGTCAATCCGCAGCCTCGTGTCGGAGATGTCACGTCACAATCTAGACATGTACTACCTCAACTGATAGACATGCACGTAGTCGAAGTTGGCGGTAAAGGTAGGAACGCCTGGCTGGCCACCCATTGCAATCAAGCCAATCTTGGCACTCGAGCCGAGATTATGGGTCCAACTTCCACCACGCACCCAATGGACGCCGTCGCGACTCGTGTATGGCGTGTACAGCTCGCCCGTACCCTGGCTTGTTTTAGCGATGCGTAGCCATGTCGTTAAGTTTGGTGGCCCAACGACCGTATTGCCGTACTGAGGATAGCCTGCCGGTACTGGATTTACCTGCTTGCCAAACTCAGTCTGGCGGGTTTCCCATATCGATGTCTGAGTGAGCTTAATATAGTTGTAGTTATCGCCGTAGATCAGCATGCCGGCTTGGACATAGTTGTAGCAACAACCCTCCGGCGGTAAGTTCAGCGTAACTTTGGTCTCAACTATATAGTCTCCGCCTGGCGTCGGTTCGGTGAGGACAGATGCGACTGGTGTGCTCCCCACATGCAGGTCCGCATTCTGCGTATAAAAGTTAAAGCTGCCATTGCTCACATTAAAGAAGGCCGGTGTCCCATTATTGACCCATGTCCATTGCTTCAAGTTGAGACGATTCCCGTTGAAGCCATCTGACAACGCCGAGATAAGTGCGCCTGGACGATCGGGCGTGGCGTAGGTCGGGTCATAAGTGCTTTTCTCGCCCGGCTGCGCTGCTGGGCCAGAAATCGGCGTATCAGAGACCCATTTCCCACCTTGTACTGTCGGGAAGCCATCGACATAGTCGATCGGGTCCATCAAGGCCGGCCGTTTGGTAAAGCCGGGAGCGCCAGTGAAGTAAGGGTCGTTCTGGTTTACCGCGTGATAAATTGTCCACTCCTTGCCCGCGAAGTCAGTGAAAACTGTATTATGCCCTGGGCCGACCCACTGATTGCCGTTCATGCTAAGGACGGGCGTACCGCCAACACGTCCTGTCGTAAGCGCTACACCTTCGCGGTCGACAAACGGGCCGGTGGGACTGGTCGAGCGACCGGCGAAGACCGAGTACCCCGTGAGCGGGCCATTACAGCAATTGGTTGCTGACGCATACAAATAATAATAGCCGTTATGGTACGTGACTTCGGCACCTTCATAACGGTTGGGAATCGTGATCTGAACGGCGGTAGTTGGGCTGGTTACGAAGCCGTCAGCAGAAAGCGGCCTCAATTGAATGCCACCGTAGTAACTGCCGTAGTAGATATAGTTCTGCCCTCCGGCCGTAATTACATCCGGATCGAAATCGTTGAAGAAGTTGCAGTCACGTTGCCCAAAGGGCTTAGTTGGATCGCCGTTGTAGCGTGGCTCGATCACCGGTGTAGTGTTGACGGTCCACGGCCCCGTGGGGCTGCTGCTCGTCGCGCCAATAATCGCGCTGTCACTATTACAGTTCGGATCGCCTGTACCGCTAACATCAGCCGTCACATCAGTCACAGTGAAGTACAAATAGTACTGATTGTTGCGGTAGATAACCTCTGGCGCGAACAGGCCAGCCGTTGCTACACCCGGTGCGGGCACAGTCGCAAACGCGTCGCCTACGTACTCCCAGTTGACCAGATCGAGCGAGCGATGCATGGAGATATTGTGGAAGTTGAAATTCCC
>JBBRHB010000575.1:0-3804 GCA_038223355.1 Chloroflexales bacterium | reverse complement strand
GCCGGCCGAGGCGCAGGTCGTGGCGCTCACCGGGGTCGCCATGCCGGCGATCCAGGGCGCGTTGCGACGAACACTCGAAATGCAGTGTGCGCACCTGCCGCTGGTGGTGGTCGGTCGTTGTGCGCTGCATGGCACCCCGTTCGCGAAGGGCATTATTAGTCAATGGGCTAGTAGCGATCAGGAGCAGCAGCTCATTGTGAACGGTAGCGTGGAAGGCTGTCCGCCCGTACCTAAGGTGATTGTCGATGTGCTGCTGCGCGCAGTGCAGGAGCGATGATGAGCGTTAAGATGGGGCTCTAACGGTGCAGGCGTTCGTACATAGCTTGGGGTTGGTACTGCTGTATCCGGGTGTGTTGTGGGTCATTGGGCTGGTAGGCCTCATGGGGATCGTACACGGCAATATTGGCCTGTTGATCCGGGGGCTCGTTGGACTCGGCCTGCGGACGACACCTTTAAGCTGGCTGGGGGCGGTTGTTGCCGGTGCCGTGGCGCTGGCCTTTTTGCCCTGGCCGATGGCACAGACAGTAGGCGCAGCGCGGCCAAATCTGTGGCTGCTGTGGGGGTTGATCGAGGCGGTGCAGCTCCTGTGGCTGCTGCCGGCGCTCAGCCACGCCGATCCACAGGTTAATAGGCTGGCGACGCGTGAAGCACAGATTACGACTGCGGGACGGGCGGTGTTGTGGCTGGGAGTGAGCGTCGCATGGAGCGGGGCGCTTGAGGGCAACATTGTAGCGCGGGCTGTGGCTACGGTCGCAGCTCTGCTTGCGCTGCCGCTCGCCTTGAACTGGCCACCGTTTGGTCCAGCCAAGCCGTTGGACTGGGCCAAGAGCTTGCCACGTCCGACCCATCCGGTGGCGGCGTTACTCTTTACACTACGGGAAACTACACTACTGGCACTTGCGGCAACCTTGATGGTGGTTGTGAGAGGGGTGGCGGCACCGCTCGCTGTCATGGCACAGATCATCACGATTATTGCCCTGGCTGCTATCGGGCGAGGAGTGCGGGGTACGGTGGTCGAGCAACGGCTGAGCTGGGGGCTACGCTGGTGGTGGAATCTGCTGTTGCCGCTGGCAGTGGTTGGCATGGTGTTGCTGGCACTACAACTCTAGGAGCAGGGAGTGCAGCTGTCACCAGAGGGCTGCCAGCACTAGTTTCCCTCGGTTGGCGGCTTGCGGGCGACGAGCACGAGGCTGTGGAGGGCAAAGGCCGTGACTTGGTTGTCCGCCGCCGTGATGGCGAAGGCAGCTTGCGCGGCGGGGGTCGCGGTGAGCAGGCGTTGGTTCAGATCGGCCTCGGTAGCAGGAGTAACGCGGGCACGACGACACCAATCCACGAAGGGGATTTGCTTGATGCCGGTCTCACTGTGCAGCACGGCCAACCCGGCCGCGGCGCAGAAGCGCAGCCATTCGGCCTCGGTGTAGTCGCGCACATGCGAAGGGTCGCGCTCTAGCTCAATGCTATTAATAAAGGTATCGAGTTCGGGAGCGGCGGGCGCGATAGTATCATCGAGCACAAGGGTACCGCCAGGGCGCAAGACGCGCGCAACTTCGCGCGCAAACTGTCCAACGTCGGCGAAATGATGGGCCGCTACGCGGCAGGTCACGACATCGAAGTGCGCAGCGGGAAACGGCAGGGCCTCGGCGTCGGCCTGTTGGAAGCGCACGTTTGCTAGGCCCTTACCGGTGATAAAACGCTGTGCGGCGTCGAGCATGAGCGGGGTTAGATCGGTCGCGACAACCTCACGAACATGCGGCGCGAAGGCGAGTGCCGTATGACCACCGCCTGTCGCAATATCTAGCACAAGCTCATCGCCACGGAGGGCGGCCAGCTCCAGCATACGTTGGAGATCGTCGCGCTGAGCATGAACCGCGCTCGTCACATAGGCTTCGGCGCTGGCACCGAATTGCGCTTGCACCGCCTGTTTTAATGCATCGGCATTCATAGGGGTCCTTATCATTGGTCACAGGGTATCATAACAGACTCGGTGAAGCCTGCTGGCTGGAGCAATGGCAGCGATAGATAGCTTGGATAGCGCGGCCTGCACCCGTATGAGCGGCGGGTGGTCGTTACCTCACGATGAGTGGCAACAGGACGGTCCAGCGCCTAGCCTCAGTCACTTGCGTAATAGTTTGCGCGAGGAGTTGCTGGCCAGCAGGAGAGGCATGGTAATCACATGGTGTAGGACCCGAGGGCAGCGGGATTAAGAGGCCGGCCTCACAGAGATTGCCGGCTTTGGGCAGCGCGGCCATCTGGAAGGCGGCGTAGCCGTCCGCAACGGTGACACCGGCAGCGGCTGCGGCTTGTGTGATCGTTTGGTTGAGTTCGGTGAAGATTTGGACGTTGGTTGGGTCATTGTAGCTCGGCGGATAGTAGGTTAGCGTGATGATCTGACGGTGGTAGGTAGCCTGAAGCTGGCCGTAGATGGTTGCGAGGTTGGTCTTGAGCAGGGCCAGTACGGGGGGTAAGCTCGCCATGATACAGCTGGGTACCAGCGAACACTGCTGTTCCATTAAGAGCACGTCGTTGGCGCCGATATCGAGGGTCAGGAGCTGTGTGTCCGGATGGCTGGTGAGGAAGGCAGTGGCAAAATCTAACTGCGAGGTGGTGGAGGTCGGATACGTGACGTGCAACGGATAACTCGCGCGATAAGGGCGGCACTGGTAGTCGCTGCCAGTGAACGAAATGAAGCCGCTGCTGGTTTCCCCGGGGCAGGAAGGGTTGGTCACGGTAAGGTTGAGCGTTTGGGCCACATAGTCGGGATAGCCGACAAAATTCGCGGCATTGCTTTTATCCAGGAGTGGACTGAAACCAAAAGCGAGCGAGTCACCGAGCGCGAGATAGTCGGGGCTGCTGCCAGTTGCGGACGCCCGACGCGAGGGTGGCAGGACGAGCACGGCGGCGATAAGGAGCATAATAGAGACACGACAGACACAGGCCGTTCGGCGGTTCTTCACAGAATATCTCCTGATAGGGAGCGGCGTGTGGTAGGTGCGTATCATACCGCAGTAGCGGCTATAGTTCAACTCAAACTGGCGGTCACACCTAAACCGCCCGTTCGGTAGCTGTGTGACGTAGGGGCTAGCGAATGAGCGCCACGCCGATTAGGGTTAGCAGTTGGAAGAGGACGCCGGTCAGGGAATCGCCAACGAGCGTGACTCCCCGCCAGCCGTATAGTGCTTCCCAGAGGCCAGCGGTTAAGATGGCAGACCACGCAATGCCGGCAGTCCAGGCACAGAGGCCGAGCGTGGGATGGCCCAGCAGTGTTAAGAGGAGTGCGATGACCAGCGGCAAAAGGCGCGGTAGCTGCACCGTCGGATAGAGATAGAGGCCCTGATATTCTTTGGTGCCCGACCCCACCATTTCATCCAAGGCTTTGGCGATGAGACTCACCAGCGGCCATTCCGCAATGCTCCAAAGTATGAGCAGCACGAGTAGTGGCACGAGTGCGGCTGAGAAGTTGCCGCTGATAGTGATTCGATAGGCGAGGAGGAGCAGCGCCGGAAACAGACCGATCCAGAGCATCTTCGGGAGCGTCTGCGCCAGCTGATGGCGGTCAAGGCGGGCAGGAGTGTCGCCCTGGGCTTGCAGGCTATCCTGAGTGAGGACCAACTCATCGAGCGCGGCGGCAGGCCGCGTTGCCAGGCGCAGAAGCCAGCCGGTCGCATCGTCTAGCAGCCGGGGAGCGTCGTCGCCGGTACGCGGCTGGCGGGTCAACTCCAGGGCGATGCGTTGCATCAAGGGCTCGAAATTGAGCGCCATGGGCCACACTAAGCCTCCGCGGCCAAAGCCACCCTCGTAGGCCAG
>JBBRHB010000574.1:0-3818 GCA_038223355.1 Chloroflexales bacterium | reverse complement strand
CAGGCTACTGCGGCTCGCATTGAAACCGCCCAGCGCATAACAGGGTATTTGACGGCAGCGATCGGCCTGGGAGCCCTGTTTTTCGGCCTCGGCGGGCTACTAGGAACATTTCTACGCCTCCTTCTGGCTCCAGACACGCTTGGCACGGGCTGGCGCGATGCCATAAGTCTCAATCTCGCGCTCAGCATCGTCGCGTTGCCCGTCTATGGGTGGGCTGCTAGAGGCATGGAGCGCAAGGCAAGCAGTTCGACGGATGAAGAGCACGCACTCGCCCGTCGCATCTATTTGTACGCGATCTTACTCTTGGGTATCGTCGCCACCATTACCTCCGTCGTTGTGCTGGTGCGGCTGGGATTAGGCGTCGCACTCGGGAATGCCGAGGCGGGCTGGGCTGGCGAATTCGCGCGCTGGCTAGGGTATGCGGTCGTGGCAAGCTTGATCGCCGGAATGTACACTACCTTGCTGAGGCGTAGCAGCCGCGTGCGGGCCGACCAGGGCACAGATCGGATCATTGTGATCGTGGCTAATGAGCCACTACGCACGATACTAACGACGGCAATCTCGCGTGACCTGCCGGGAGCGACGCTAAGGGCGATAGGTGAGGACGAAGTTATTCCCATCAGGGAGGCACTGGTGGCGGCGGAGACCTTGATTGTCCCACTACGAGCGCTGTTATATAGTACCGCCGCACCGGTTCTTCATACGTTCCCTGGACAGCGCCTTTTGCTTACGACGGGTGCGCCCGGCTACGAGGTCATCGGTAATCAGTCGGATGAGGCACTGGCCAGGGGCGTGCTATCTGTGCTCCAAGCGAAGGTGGAACCGAGCTCGTCCAGGGCTGCAACGATTACTGCCGTGGGGGGAGTTATGTAACGCGGTCCATGGCTATCTATACTCCTGGCAAGGATGTTGCCTTCTCACGCCGGCGCATGGTTTACAAAACCCAATATGCGCAGGGCGGCGCTCATCACCTTTCCACTCATGGCATCCATCCAATTTATGTGCGCGTAAGTGGGATGGGTCTCTCCGGCGTACTACGGAAGCACTACCCACGCTGGCTGCTCTACCTAGCTGCACTGGTATCGGCATGGGCTTTTCTAATGTTGATGGTCGTCATTATGTTGGTCGCTAACAACCGGGCAGTGATGGGTGAGCGGGTCAACGGGCGCTGGATGAATGTGCTAGGCTGGCTGGCGACCGCGCTAATGTTCGCGGCGGCGGGCTTGGCCTTGACCTAGGGCAAAGCGTAGCTGGCTAATAAAAGCAGCCCGTCGATCAGATTCTGTCAGCTTGCAGCGGTAATTCGTAGCGGGCGAGGCGGAAAGCGCCACGTACGCGTTCACTGTGGGGCCGGAAGCCGTGAGCTTCATAGTAGCCACAGAGCCGCGCTCGCGTCCCATCACAGTCGAGCCGCAGATAGTGCCTGCCCGCGCTTCGAGCTTTCGCTTGAGCCCACTTGAGCATCGCGGTAGCGACCCCTTGAGCGGCGACACTCCGCCGAACCGCCAAACGGTGAATGTAGGCAGCTTCGCCTTCTATGGCATCCGGCCAATACAGTTCGTCGGCCCATTGGAAGATACAGGTTCCCACGGCTTTACCATCCAAGCGTGTCAGATAGAATTCACCGCGAGCAATTGCAGGGCTTATTTGGTCGGGCGTCAGTTCTGCCGGACGCCACATCGGCATTCCTTGTTCCGCTAGCCAGTTGGCTGCTTCGACTAAAATGCTTGAGGCTATGTCCGCATCTGCTGCAACCGCAGGAACGATGTGTAACGATCTTGCAGTATCCATGTCTAAGTGTCTTCCTGCTGTTCAACCCACTGTGTCCGCCATGATGGGGCCTCGAATTGGTCGGGCCAGTATTCGGTCTGATGCACGATTTTGCCATCACGGACGGTCGAAAAGGTAATTGCGCGGCCGCTGCGGACACCATCCATCACCATTGCCTCCGTCACGACCCCACCCTCATCAGCGAGGAGGCGCGTGATCGTAATGTGCCAGCGACCGGCAGCCGGATAGTGCTCGTTGATCGCCACAAAGTGTTCTCGTCCTCGAACACGCTCGCCCGATTGCGGCCAATCGAGCAGAAAGTCGTCATGCAACATCATAGAAGGTGGCACGCATTCTGCGCAAGTGCCTGCTACGTTTGGCATTATCACAGTCAGTTAGGGAGCAAAGCCTGATTCTGATACATATGATACATAGATGATACGGCACTGATGGCGTACAAGTGTGCGGTGTGGAATGGTAGTACAATACTATCCCCGCTGTTAACGACCCATCAAAGGACGATCATGAAGCTACGTGCTCTCGCCGTACTATGCCTGTCGTTTACCCTGCTGCTGCCTGCTGCTCACTTGCAGGCGGCACCACGCTGCTTTCCTGAGGCAGCGCCCGCCATCACTGCCTGCATCGACGACCGGTTCCAAAGCTTCTGGGAGCAGCAGGGTGGCTTGGCCGTCTTTGGGTATCCCCTCGGCCCCGCGACGCAAGACCAGGCGCAGCTAGACGCACCGCTGACACAGCGCTTCGAGCGTACCTGGTTAGAACTGCATCCAGCAAATCCAGCCCCCTATGACGTGCAACTTAGCCGGGCCGGTGTTGAGGAATTGGCACAGCATCATCAGGACTGGACGGCTTTTCCCAAAGGCGACCCGGTCGCGGCTCACTTCTTTAAGGAAACGGCTCACGCGGTCGCTCCCCAGTTCTGGGGCTACTGGTCAAGCCATGGCCTTGAGTTCGATGGACAAGCTGGAACAAGCTTTGCGGAGTCACTGGCTCTGTTCGGCTTGCCGCTCTCCGAGCCACGTCAGGAGGTGAACAGTACCGGTGGGCAGAGCTACCTGACGCAGTGGTTTGAGCGCGCGCGCTTCGAGTATCACCCTGAGCATGCCGGTACACCCTATGAGGTGCAACTGGGACTGCTTGGGCGCGAGCTTAATAGTGCCGGTACCGGGGCGGCAGCTCAATCCACCGCCGCGTCCCCCGCTCCCACGCTGCCACGTGGTGGCTTCATCCAGGCATCCGGATCACAACTGACGCGCCTCGGACAGGCTGTGCAGGTGAAGGGTGTGAACTATTACCCGCAGGGCCGTCCGTGGCTAGACATGTGGAACGCCTGGAACGGGCCGCAAGTCGCACGTGAGCTAGCTCTCGCACGCGACCAACTTGGCATTAACGCTGTGCGGGTATTGCTGCCCTACGACACCGACTATGCGAATGGGCACGACGGACAGGTCGGCCCCGATCAGCTTGGACGACTGCGCGAGATGGTGCAGATCGCCGGTAGCCTTGACCTGCGCGTGATCGTCACTCTATTCGACTTTGACCAAATTGTGCCGGGCCGTGGGGGTCGCGAGGAGCAACAGCGTTTGCACTACCTGCGCACGTTGTTGGGCAACTTCGTCGGCGATGATCGAATCATGGCATGGGATATCCATAATGAGCCCGATCAGTATGATGTTTGGAAGCAGGGTCAGGCACCCCAGATGCTTGACTGGTTAGGGCGGATCGCCGATGAGGTACATCATGACGCCCCGAACCAGCTCGTAACCGTCGGCATGGGCTACTATCAGGATCTGCTACGGGCGGGGCCAGATGGCCGCCGCCCGATCGACTACAGCGATATGATCAGTGTGCACAGTTATAATAGCCAGGACTTGGCCCGCGAGCTTGACGAGCTGCGCACAAGCACCGGAAAGCCCCTCGTACTAGAAGAGTTTGGCTGGCCGAGCGGCATAACCTGCGTCACTCGCAGTTACAACGAAGCCGCGCAAGCGCAGAACTACCACGACGCGCTGGCAGCCGCGAGCGGGCGG
>JBBRHB010000573.1:0-3827 GCA_038223355.1 Chloroflexales bacterium | reverse complement strand
ACCGAAGGTCATTAAACGATTCATGCGGTCGTAATTGCCCGCAATCGCACCAAACATGCGATTAATGTATGCGGGCTTTTCTTCTTGAGGTGGTAAAACAGACATTATGAGTCCAGACGAATCATTGAATGCACGTTGCGTTGACGTGCTCAGTTATGTTGCTCGTTGCCATTACTTGGCGTACTGTTCGCAGTTTGAGGTCCTACCAATTGTTCGCGCACCCACATGGGCGGCTCAAATGAGCGAGCATGTTCCACGACGAAGGGTAGGCCGGGCACGGCCGTTGCTACGCCGGCATCGTTCCATACCTCGAGGAGATTCTTCCACGCGCCTCGTAGCTCTTCTCGGCGGCAGGCGTAAAAGAAATGGTCGATGCCATCAGCGTCACGGTAGACCAGATCGACCTGTGAGCGCATGGGTCGAAAGTAGCCTAGATTGCCCCACCAGCGCACGGCCTCTTCGTTGAGTTGGCGATCTAACACATGCATCCTCGCAGCGTACTCACGTACAGATCCTTCCTTTAATTCTTCGATCCGCCATGGCGCGCTTACTTCGCCGCTGCGCAAGTCACGGAAGCTGATCCGAATAATCCCGTCTTCGCCGGCTATATAACTCATGACCTCGATCCCGGTGTGCGGTCGCTCGGTCATAATGAGCGCCAACCACTTCTCATTCAACTTATCGCGAGCGGTTCCCAAATATTGCTGGATGTTGACGCCGTCAGTGTCACGCATCGCGAGATCAAAAAGCGGCCCTCCATCTCGCTGCCCAACGACGCGCAGAATGCCACCACGACCCTGCCAGCGTGCCTGACGTCCGCCAAAGTTCGGTGGCGCAATATAGGGCTCGGGATTGGCCAGGGGCTGTACCGGGGCTACAGTTACCGGCATAATGAATTCATTTGCGGCCACTAGCGTTCGGGGTTGGCTTGAGGCCCCGCTCGCCGGTGCTGCGACCTTAGCCGTAAGAGGCACATTCTCTGGCTCGGCTTTTTCTACTTTAGCTACTGCGCCATCGTTGGCACGTAGTGCGTCGAGTAGCACATTCCAGGTCGGGCTCAGACCCCAGTCGGTTACGCCATAGAACACATGGTCGATGATGCCGTTGGCATCGCGGTGCACCAGATCATACTTGACTTGGCTGCCCTGGCGATACATGCGCCAGAGACCCAACTGTCCTGCCCAGGTGATCTGTGCCTCAAGGTCGGCCCGGCCTTCGCGCAAATCAGTATGGCGGTCGATCGCGTAGGCCCACAGCCCTTGCGACCGCTCGCGAACGACGCTCGGAATCGTGCGCAGATCTCGAATCTCATACTGCCATTCGCCATTGATGCGTTGCTCATCAACAATCTCAACGCCGGAGCGTGGAACATCCCAATCCTGACCGTTGTCCAAGGGCGAACTACCGCTCTCAGCTAAGGCCCGCCGTGCTAGCTGTAGGATTTCGCCACGGTTCGCCGGTACCGTTTGGGCATCGCGCCGTAACCAAAGTTGTCCTTGCGTCACGTACGGCGGTGTTTTGGCGGCCCGTACCTCGACGCGAATCACGTCACGGCTTTCATAGCGCACTAATTCCATCGATAGCACTGGTGCTGGATCGATAAGCTGTTGGGCTGCCAAGCGTAATTGTTCGCTCATATCCGAGGGCCGCGCCACGCCTTCCACTTGCCCGTTGCCATCATTACCGGCCCCAATGACGAGCGTGCCGCCGCCCATGTTACATAATGCGGCGACATCCTGGATTAACGTGCTTTGCTCGGTGGCTGAACCACGCAAAATATTGCGCTCCGAAGCAACGCCGAAGCGGAGTTGATCGATATCCCACTGTTTCTGATCCCGCTTAGGTACGCGCACGCGCTCGAACTCCAGGCTATTGAAGAGTGCTTGGAGTGCCGCAAATGATGGCTCAGGTAACAGGGCCTCGAAGTAACGGTCACCGACACCGTGTCGATGCGCTACATCACTCCCATTTGACGACCGCCGTACACGATGCGCATCAGAGCCCTGGACACAAAACATGCGCCGATCATAGTGCTCGGTTTTGCCATTGTAAAAGCCAGGCGAGGTAAATGTGCCATGATCGGTATAAAAATTAACAAACTCAAGTGCGCTTATGGAGCGGTGCTGGGTCGCCGCGACGCGTGACTGGCCGCTCGTGCCCATGCGTAATGTCTCGGTAATTACTCCGCCTGCTCCGTTCGCGTGGGCCGCGATCACAAGGCCGCCCGACTTGGAGATGATGTCATAGGCTTCGGTTACATGAGCGGTATCAGGTAGTCCTGTCGCACCATCTTTCAGCCGTTCAGGCGGGACGCCAAGTCGCAGCAATGTTGCCTCAAGGATCGTGACCATGGTCGTCGGCGGGAAAATGGCGAGAATATGCGAGCCATAATGTGAAGTGAACTCAAACCCTGGGAGCACAGTGATCGCGCGAAGTAAGCGTAAGTATTCGTCAAGCTGCTGATGGTCGGCAATCGTTGCGCGGCGTGTTCGTTCAAGCTGCTGTAAAAACTCGACCTCGCGGCGCATTTGTTCATAACCGGCAATCGTATTATGGTCTGTTAGAGCGATAATTTCGAGGCCGCGTTGCTCGGCTTCGCGCAGGATTTGTAGAAAAGTAACATCTCGTTCGGCGTAATCTTCTGAGGCTGGCGTATGAATGTGTAAATCGATCTTAACCCATCGTTGATCTGGAGCATTTGGCTGGGTCATGTATTTGTCTCTCTTGTATCTATCACTAAACCAAAGTAGCTGATCTATGTGCCCTAAAATCATCCTCCTTGCTTGCTGTCGAGTGCCATCATACCCGAAACGTGGGGTGTGGGCAACGCCCAAGCAGCTTGCCTCTTGCCTTCTATTCGCACACCTGCCATGCAGGAATCTTTCTCATGCCATGCGGGCGGGGTGTAGACTACATATAAGGAGCATATATGCGTCGTCTCTTCTATCTCTCACTTGTGGCCTTCCTGCTACTTAGCTGTGGGAGTTCAGTATCACAACTCGCTTTCGGCACAACAGCTGGGCCGGTTGCGGCCACCGAATTGCCGACCCTTCCCCAGAGTACAGCCGTTACTCCAACTATCCTCCAGCCACCCGTGAACAACACCCAAGCATCAACCACAACGACCCGTACCGTTAGTACTGTGTTCACTATCATGATGGAGAATCACAGGTGGCGTGATATCCATGGTAATCCGTCAGCAGTCTATATCAACAGCACCTTGTTACGGCTAGCCGCACATGCCGAGCAATACTACAACCCGCCTAGTATCCATCCCAGCGAGCCCAACTATTTGTGGCTGGAGGCGGGTACCAACTTTGGTATTGCTGATGATGCCGATCCGTCCCGCAATCATCAGGCTACGCCGAACCATTTGGTGAGCCTGCTTGACCATGCGGGTATCTCATGGAAGAGCTATCAAGAAGATATTGATGGCACACGTTGCCCGCTTGTGTCGCAGGGCCTCTATGCTCCCAAGCATAACCCGATGGTCTACTTTGACGATGTGACTTCACATAACAACCCAAACTCAACGATCTGTATCTCACACGTCCGACCGTATCCCGAACTCGCAACCGATCTGCGGCAGAACACCGTCGCGCACTACAACTTTATCACTCCTAACGTATGCAACGACATGCACGACTCGCAAGGTTGTTCAACAACCGACAGTATAAAGAACGGCGATACTTGGCTAGCCCATGCCGTCCCGACGATCTTACAATCCAAGGCTTATCAACAGGGTGCAATCCTCTTTATTACGTGGGATGAGGGCGAAGGTAGTGATGGTCCGATTGGACTGCTGGTCGTGTCACCGAAGGCCAAAG
>JBBRHB010000572.1:0-3828 GCA_038223355.1 Chloroflexales bacterium | reverse complement strand
CCGCATTGAGGACTTCCATCTTGTCGTCGCAGTTGCAGATCAGATCGACGATCGAGCCCGCGAGGCCATTACAGTCTTTGCCCGTAAGTGGAGTTCCTCGGAGATCGTCGAGGCCGATCTTGCTGGCCCTGAAAGCCTTGCTACAGTCACTGTGACGATCCCCGATCCAGTCACCGAGGCTCCTACACTCGATGCTTCGGTAAGCAATACGTCCGGTCAGGAGAATGTTCTGGCCGTCTGTGGCGTAAACCTGACCGATCAGGCCGCCCGTGGTATGGGTGGTCGTGCCGACCGCCGCGACGCACTGGTTGAGCAGTTGCTGGCGACGTTAGCCGACGGCAGTTTATCGAGCGTCATGCTCGTGGGCAAACCTGATGTGGGCAAAACGGCGCTGTTGTACGAAGTTGTTGAGCGTATACGAAGTGGCAATGCCCCTGCCGCTCTGCGAGGGCGCGAGGTGTGGTTTGTCACAGCGAACAATCTCATCGCGGGCATGAAATATACCGGCGAGTGGCAAGGGCGCACGCAGAAGTTGATCGGCCAGGTGCGCAAAGGGAGGCAAATTTTATATATGGCCGACCCGAGCGAGATTCTGGATGCTGGGCGCTGGAGCGGTAGCGATAATAACATGGGTCGCTTTCTGCGGCCCTATCTCGAAAGCGGCGACATAACTCTGATCTGCGAATGTGGTCCCGAAGGCTTTGCAGCCGGGACCAAGATCGAGCCCAGCTTCATGCATGCCTTCCGCCGTATCGATGTGCCCGAAATGGAGGAGGGTGATACGCTGGCGGTTGTCCATGCCACCGCCCGCCGCCTAGAAGCCAGTCGCAACATAAGTATCGACCCTGGGGCCACGACGGCTGTCTTGGACCTGACGCGGCGCTTTATGCCTTACCGTGCCTTCCCCGGTAAAGCCGTGCGCTTCCTAACCGAAATGGTACGCGAAGCCTTGCCCGGCCAGCAGCGCAGCCTAACCCTCCAAACGTTGGGTCGGACCGCCGCCTTACGGAGCTTCACTCGTCTGACCGGCCTGCCGTCCTTTATTTTGTCGGATGAATTGGCGATGTGTGTACCGGACGTACGAGCCTATTTCGAGGAACGCCTGTTGGGGCAAACCGACGCTGCCGACGCGATGGTCGATTTAATGACGGTCATCAAGGCTGGCCTGACGGATATTAATAAACCCTTAGGCAGTTTTTTCTTTGTTGGTCCGACTGGCGTCGGTAAAACTGAACTTGCCAAGGTGCTAGCCGAATTCTTGTTTGGCAACCGTGACCGCATGCTGCGTTTCGATATGAGTGAGTACGCCGACGAAGACGCCCTACCACGGCTGATCGGCACAGCGTGGAAAGCTGACAGTGAAGGTGAATTGACCCGGCGCGTACGCGAACAACCATTCTGTGTCGTCTTGTTCGATGAGATCGAAAAAGGCCATCGCCGCGTCTTTGACGCACTGCTCCAGGTGCTGGGCGAAGGGCGGCTCACCGATGCGAGCGGGCGCACAGCCGATTTCCGTAACGCGATTATTATCATGACCTCGAACCTGGGGGCGAGCCGCCGTGAGATGCAAAATATCGGCTTTGCCCAAGCGGCGACGGCCGAAGACGAAAGCGATGCGCGTATGCGGGCTCATTTCGTTAAGGAGGCGGAAAGCTTCTTCCGACCCGAGTTCTTTAATCGCATCGACCGCATTATCGCCTTCCGGCCGTTGAGTATCGAGTCGATGGCTTTAATTGCGCGCCGCGAGTTGGGCAAGCTGCTGATGCGCGAAGGGATTGTGCGTCGCAATCTGCTGGTCGAGATCGACGATGCCGTCATCGAGCAGCTCTTGAGCGCCGGTTTTCATCCGCTGTATGGTGCCCGGCCCTTACAACGCGAGATCGAACGAATGGTGATTCTGCCCCTCGCGCGCCTACTGATCGAACAAGGAGCCGACCAGCAGCATCTGCTGCATTTTGGCGTGCGTGAAGCTACGATTCATCTGAGCCTTGTCCCGCTCGAAACCGCGGAGGATGTCACCGAAAACCTACCCGCACAACCGGCAGTTGATCGTCGTTTGGAAACCGACCTTACTAGTGTCCTGCGGACCGTGCGCGAGCTACGCGAGCGAAGCGTGGCAGAGGAAGCCGCGCCCGTCGTGCAGCAGCTCCGGCGGGAGATATCGACCCTCCTGCGCCATACCCACGAGCCAACCTTCTGGGATACCCCGGCCACAGCACGCGACGTGTTAAGTCGCGTCTATGATGTGGAACGGGTCTTGAAGCGTCTCGACAGTCTATGTGAGCGCACTGAATATCTCGAAGAAAAGGGGCGTCAGATTCGCGCTCATCGTGACCGGCGCGGGGTGCCCGAGCTGGCCCGCGATGTCGAGCAACTGCAAGCCGAGTTGCAGTATTTACAGATGGAGCTTGCCGGTACCGGCGCAGGGCAAGGCCACGGCCAGGTGCTCATCCGTATCACGCCGGTTGGCCATAACTCGGCTGGCTGGGCGACGCAATTGCTCCAGATGTATAGTGCCTGGGCTCGACACAAGGGCTACGAATACACATTGTGGAATCCCTTGGAGGGCATCGAGCACAAGGATGGGAAGCGGGCCAACCAGCTCTTACCAACTGGCGTTCTTTGGGTCAAAGGGAATAACGTTTTCGAATTCTTGCGTGGTGAAGCCGGTCTGCATAAGCTCAATAGACTTACGGCCGATGACCGCCAGCGCATTCTTGCGCGCGTTAACATGCTGCCGGTCACGGCACCGCACACACCTGCAAACGGCGAAGAACTGCACCGCATGCTGACGACACTCCCCGTCAGCGGTGCCGAGCAGGGCAACGAGCAGGATGCCCTGGTTCGGGTCTATAACCAGGGCCGCCACCGCTTTGTGCGCGACCCTCGCACCAACCTACGGTTGACCGACCTGACGGCGATACTGGACGATGGCCAGATCGACCCTTTTCTGCTGGCAATCCTGCGGGCCGGCGAGCAACCATAAGCACACCGCTCAGTTCGCATACGTTGCCCAGTTTGCCTCTCACTCTTGTCGATGCAGACTGGCCTCCGGGCTGAAACCATCGGGGTAGCGACGCTGCAGCTTGTCTAGATTACCTTGCATGATGTCCGACAGATGTATTCCTAAGGCATCAGCCGCTTGTGCCACATACCACAGCACATCACCCAGTTCGTCGCGCAACTTGGTTATATCAAGCGGATGAGAGTGGTGGAGATGCTTTTTTAAAATATCTGCCACCTCACCCGCCTCACCATTCAACCCCAGCACAGCGTTCAGCAGCGTTTGTTCGGGGGCTTGATCGGCGCGCTTTGTCCTCATCGCCCGGAGTTGGTATTCATTTGCATCCATAGATATCCCTTTTCTTGTGCTCATTCTTATGCATGCGCATACTATAATCAGAGGTGAACCTAGCAAGCGCAGGAGCAAGCCTTGTATTAAAGGTACCTCTCATCGGCAGTACACAAGACGAGTGGAGCATGGTCTCCTCACTGCTAAGAGACCGTGGTATGCTGCTCATATGCGATATAGTTACCCTCCAAACGCATAGTGCTTAGTCGTCAAGGGTAAACTGACTGGTGATTACCCACATCTCGGAGCGGAGCAAAAGCCCCGCCAGCGTGTGGTACAAAGGAGGTATCGAGCAACCTTCACCACAGGAGACGGAGCTATGGACAGTGTACTGATCCACAACGTGCTTGACAAGCTGCCAGTCGCTGAACTTGAGCACAGCTTGACCACCTTTCTCAGTCCCATGCTTGACCTGCTGCCCGACCGTCGCTTGCAGCGCGCCGTGTCGCTCGCCGTCCGGGGCATCGTCGCTGGTC
>JBBRHB010000571.1:0-3849 GCA_038223355.1 Chloroflexales bacterium | reverse complement strand
GGTCGATCAAGGCGTTGCAGGCAGGCAAGCACGTGCTATGCGAGAAGCCGATCGCGATGACAGCCGTTGAAGCCCAAAGCTTGGTAGATGTCGCTAAACAGAATCCAAAGCTCAAGGTGATGGAAGCATTTATGTATCGCTTTCATCCACAGTGGCAGCTTGTTAAGCAAATGGTGAACGAAGGGAAAATAGGAACATTACGTACAATTCAGTCCTTCTTTTCGTACTATCTTGATGACCCGACGAACGTACGTAATATGGCTGATATTGGCGGCGGTGGGTTGCTCGATATCGGCTGCTATACGGTCTCGTTCGGCCGATTTCTTTTCGATGCCGAGCCCACGCGGGTTTGTGGCAGTGTCGAATATGATCCCGAACTCAAGATAGATCGCCTTGCTTCGGGCATCTTGGACTTCGGTCGTGGGACGTCAACCTTTACTTGTGCGACGCAACTAGTACCATATCAACGGGTTAATGTATTTGGGACGACCGGTCGGATTGAAATCGAGATCCCAGTCAACGCACCGGCGGATCGTCCATGCAAACTATGGCTACAAGTGGGCGGTCAAGTCGAGGAGATAACGGTCGAGCCGACTGACCAATACAGCATACAAGGCGAACAGTTTTCTCTCGCGATCCTGAACGACACAGCTGTGCCAACTCCCCTGGTGGACGGCGTTGCTAATATGAAGGTCATCGATGCAATCGTGCAAAGCGCCAAGATGGGTGTGTGGATTTAAGCTGTCTTGCTCACCAGCCAGCGAGAGCAACCACATTTCTTGTAGCTCATTGGTAGCAGGGGGATAGCTTTTGACAGCTTTCGGGTGAACTCCACAAGCCGGTTAACTGTATACCTAACTAAGAGAAAAAGTTCACAAATAAGACAGTTGATCGAGCTTATGGGGAGCATCTAGAATGGCTGTAACAAGAACCGGTACCGGTATAGTCGGCTATGGGGCCTACATTCCACGCTTTCGTATCGCTGATAGCGAGATAGCACGGGTCTGGGCTGGTGGAGGTAGTGGACCCGTGCAGGCGAAAGCGGTTGCCGGAACAGACGAAGATACAATAACGATGGCGATTGAGGCGGCTCGGAATGCCCTCCGGCGCGCAAAGCTGGATGGTGCGCAGCTGGGTACGGTCTGGATTGGCTCGGAATCGCATCCCTATTCTGTTAAGCCATCTGGCACGTTGGTCGCCGAAGCCTTGGGTTGTCGGCCAGCGGTGCATGCAGCCGACTGGGAATTCGCCTGTAAAGCAGGCACAGAGGCGCTGACAGCCGGCATGGGGATGGTCAGTTCAGGGTTGGTCGAGTATGCGCTAGCAGTTGGAGCAGATACTGCCCAAGGGCGACCCGGTGATGCTTTAGAGTATACGGCCGCTGCCGGGGCGGCAGCAGTGATCATTGGGTCAGCAGCAGAGGCACTCGCAACTATTGATGCTACGGTATCCTATGTCACTGATACACCAGACTTTTTTCGCCGAGCCGACCGCCCCTACCCGGTACATGGCAATCGTTTCACTGGTGAACCTGCTTATTTTCATCATATTGAAGCGGCGGCCACAGAGCTACTGCATGAGATTGGCGCAGAGCCGGGTGACTTTCGGTATCTCGTACTCCATCAACCTAATGCCAAGTTTCCGCAAGTCGCTGCGAAGCAGTTGGGCTTTCGAACTGAGCAAGTCGCGCCGGGTCTCCTCGCACCCCGCATTGGCAACACCTACTCTGCCGCAGCCTTACTCGGCTTGTGCGCCACACTTGACATAACAGAGGCGGGCGAACGTATCCTGCTCGTCTCGTATGGCTCGGGAGCCGGTGCAGATGCCTATGCACTAACGGCAACCAAATACTTGGGGCAGGCACGTGACCGCGCTCCCCAAACCAGTGTATATCTCGCCCGCGAACAATCGATTGACTACGCCAGCTATGCCCGCATGCGTGGCAAATACAAGTTAGGCTAGGGAGTAGTTTATGCGACCGGTTTACCTTATCGGTGCAAGCCAGACACCAGTAGCCGAGCATTGGAACCGCAGCCTTGAGGAGTTGGCCGGCGCTGCGCTCTATGGTGCACTTGGTGATGCTGGCCAGCCCGCTATCCAAGCTCTGTACGTTGCTAATGCGCTTGGTGGGCTATTAAATAAACAAGCTCAATTAGGAGCCCACTTGCTAGCGGCCACAGGGCTCAGTGCAATCGAGGGCTATAGCATAGAGGCGGCCGGTGCAAGTGGCGGTGTCGCCTTGCGCCAAGCGTTCCTGGCCGTGGCCAGTGGTGTCTACCAGTGCGTTGCTGTTGTCGGCGTTGAAAAAGTAACCGACGTCCTCGAAAACGAGCTGAACGTCGCCCTGGCCACAAGTCTTGACGCTATAGCGGAGGCGGACCAGGGCTTAACTTTGGCTGCAGGATGGGCCTTGCTACAGCAGCGCTATGGATATGAGTATGGCTATGATGCGAGTTCGTTTGCGCCCTGGCCCGTCGCAGCCCACGCCAATGCCATCCATAATCCCAACGCCTTATATCGCTTTCCGCTTAACCCGGCGAAAGTTGCGACTGCTGCCCCGGTAGCGACACCGATTGGTTTGCTCGATAGCTCAACTGTGGCGGATGGGGCCGCCGCTGTGATCATTGCCGCCGCACCGTCGCGTGGAGGTGATGGCGCACGGGCTCCCATTCGCATTGCGGGCTCAGCCCTCGCCTCAGTGGCGCTTGCACTTGGCGCGCGACCCGATCCACTCTGGCTTGACGCCGCAGCACGCTCAGCGGGGGCAGCCCTGACGGCTGCGCAAGTCAACGTGGAGGCAGTTAACGTTGCCGAACTAAGTGACCAACATGGCATTGTGGCGGCGTTGTCGCTTGAAGCCGCCGGCTTTGCCCCGCGTGGGACGGCGCCCCGTTTGGCCGCTGACGGTACCTATGCCCAAGGCGGCCGCTTGCCTATGGCAACAGCCGGTGGTTGTAAAGCGCGCGGTGATACTGTCGGCGCACTTGGGGTCTACCAGATCGTCGAACTGGCGGCGCAGCTGTGGGGAGAGGCAGGACCGCTTCAAGTTCCCGGAGCGCGCGTTGCCTTGGCACAATGTTTAGGTGGCCTCGGCGCAACCGCAGCCACCCATATCCTGGTAAAGGAATAAACGATCATGGAGCTAGCCAAACACTGGCGCCTTAAAGGGGCACGCTATCGCTTGGAAGGCGTACGCGACGGCCGCACGAACACGATTACTTTTCCGCCTCCCCATGTCCCCGGGCCGGATGATGAACCGGTGATCTTAAGTGGCCGCGGTGAAGTATGGTCGTGGACAGCGGTCGAGAATGGCCTAGATGCATGGGGTGGTCGCTATATTATTGCGCTGGTCAAGCTAGTCGAAGGGCCGCTCGTTACTGCCCAGCTTACGGATGTCGAGCCGGACGCCGTGCACATCGGCCAACCGGTCGAAATGGTAACGCGCAAGTTACGGGAGCTTGGTGAGGACGGGTTGTTGGTCTATGGCTATAAGTTCCGCCCGCTGCTGTTACAATAAGCCCGGTACTCGCGTCGTGCGAGCAGTAGGGAGGGGTTCATGACCACATACCGTCCGTCCGACACACGTTATGAGACGATGCGCTACAACCGCTGTGGCCGGAGTGGCCTCAAGCTACCCGCGATCTCGCTCGGTCTTTGGCATAATTTTGGTGGTGTCGATACCATTGAGCAGTCACGGGCAATGCTACTGCGGGCCTTTGATCTGGGGATTACCCACTTTGATTTAGCCAATAACTATGGCCCGCCACCCGGTTCGGCCGAGGAAACGTTTGGCCAGATTATGCGGCAAGACCTCGCCGCTAGCCGCGATGAGCTCATTATCTCAACCAA